>JALWSL010000513.1 GCA_027080405.1 Planctomycetaceae bacterium | reverse complement strand
GCGAGCAGACAGGCAATGGGCGAGGCCGTGGAATCGACGATGTACGATAACTCCTCATGACTGACGCGCTGTTGATCGGCAATCGGTTTGACGGTCGTTCCCACAAGAACCGTGCTGATAGTGCCGCCCTGAAAAAAGAGCACGCCCAGCGTCCAGGCAACCAGTTTGGCCGATCGGGGGCCGCGAACGAATTTCCGTGTCACCATTTGAGCGAAGGCGATCGCGGCACCGGTTTTCGCCCAGAGTCCCATCAATCCCCCAAGCAGCCAGAGATAAAGGATCAGAACGCCTGCAGCCCGTTTTGTCGCCAGTGAGGCCAAAAGGACATCTTCCGTGATATTGTAATGTTGGAGGATCAGCGCTCCGGAAACGATACCGATAAACAGCGATGTGAGAGGCTCCCGGCAAATCCAGCAAAGAGAGATCGCGACAAATGCGGGCAGAAGCGACCAGATGCCGTAATGAGCCGAAGCCACCAGTTGCGAATAATGGTTCTTTCCAGCCGAATCGGTTTCAACAACCAGCACGCTGGTCGATTCCGGTGCCGTTCCAGTGGCGGAATATTCGAGCAAATCTTTCTGCGACAGGCCGGAATTTTCCAACGGAATCGCCTGGGCAACTTCGCCCCGCTCGACGAGATCGACAGCAAACCGCTGGGCAACCCAGACCGGGCGAACAGCCACCCCCACCGATGCGGAGATCAACAAAGCCGCGACAACCATGACGGCAAGATAAACATTTCCAGATGTTTCAGTTGAACTGGTAATCAGTGGGCCTCCAACAGAAAAGAGTTTTCGCAACAAGTTCAATTTCAACCAGCGTCATAATCCCCCTTATTCACGGAAAGCAGAGACCCAACCCTGCAAGAAACAGGGCGGAAAGCGGCAGAAAGCGATTGCAAAGTATTCCTGCGTCTACCATTTCAGGCATCTGTACTATTCTCAACAAGCTGGTTATCTTGCCTAACCTGAACAAAAATGGCAGAATGACGTGGTCAAACTGTGAAATCATGTCTTTCCCAAATTGTCTTAAATGAATACACTCCCACCGTCGGGTCAGTCAGTCGGGTCAATAAAAGGTGAGACTGTAAGGACTTCAGGATTGTCGTGTTGGATGTCCAAATTGGATTGAAAGTTTTGTTCCGGGAACAGGGCTCAGCACATGATACAGTAATGCGTGACTACTTTCCGCAGAAAAGTTTCCGCAGAAAAGGCGGATTGTATTGGAGTTGAGTTTCGACCGGTTCGACATGATGATTTTAGCCGGCCTGGTCTGGTCAGGCTGGGGTTAAATTCAATTTTTGCGTGTTTTTGTAGACAACCGGGTAACAAACCGGGGAACACGTTGAGACGGACAACCACCCATCGCAGCGTCTTTGACCGAATAGAAAATGCCGCTCAGGAGAAATTTGTGAAAATATTCGAGAATAGTTTTAGCCGGGTTGCGATCCTGTTACTCAGTGTGGTTCTGTGTTCCGGTTCGCGAATTTCGGTGGCAGATGAAAAAGAAAAGCAGAGCGGGGAACCTGCGGAAAACCGGATCACCATTATGCAATCGAGTGCAGATGGTTTGATCGGCGATCTGGAATATATGGTGAAAAAGCTCGCGAAGCAATCGAAGACGTGGCGTGATTATATCGAACCGAATCTGGAAATTTTCCTGGATGGTGTGGATACCAAAAAGCCGATCCGGGTCGATGTCTTTTTCGATCAGGAGATGGGCGAGTTTTACCGCCTCTGTTTTCCTTACACGAACTTCAAGGATTTCAGGAACAATATCGATGCCTCGGGGATCATCAGCACGGAGAAATCGAAGGGGCTGTATCACCTCAGCGATGCCTACGACGGCTGGATGCGCACGAAATACAATTACGCCATTTTCGTGCCTGAAGACAAGAAGGATTTTGCGTCTCCGGATATTGCCAATCCGCTCGACGATCTGCAACCGTTGCTGAAAGCCAAATACGATACGGCTGTGCTGATCGATCACGATTTGGCGGGCATGGAACAGCGACGAAAGAGTTTCGCGGAAATCAACAGGAATGTTCTGGCCGGCATCAAGAAAAAGTCGACGGAATCGGTCGCTGAATACGAATTACGCAAGTTGCTCGCCGAGAATCAACTGGCCGAGATGGAGCGATACTACGCGGAAATCAAGCATCTGGAAGCGGGCTGGATTACCGATAGCGAAAAGAATGAAGGGCGTGGTTCGTTGTCACTTTCCGCGCTGGAGGGCACGGAACTGGCCGGTGCCCTGAAACAGTTGACAGAAGCGAAAAGCAAGTTCGTGGAGATTCCGGAATCGAAAGAATTTGTGATTTCCGGCCGTCTGTTTTATCCGATTGTGAAGTCCCAGCAGGATCGCTACAACGCCCTTTTTCAGGCATTTCTTCCCGTTCAGAAAAAGAAGATCGAGGAACAGAAAGACCTCTCGGCTGACCAGAAGAAAGCGGCTCAGGCTGCTCTGGAAAAAGTGATCGCGATGCTGAAGCAGGGGTTGAACCTGGGGCATGTTGACGGCTTTGTTGAAATGAGGCGGATCGACCAGAAGGATGCCCATTCCGTTCATGAACTGATCGGTGCGATGCGCGCAGTCAAAGGGAGAGAGGCGGAGGAAATTATCAAACTGCTTCCGGAAATCAATGATGCCTTTGAAGTGAAGATGGATATCGAGACAGTCGGTGATTCGCACATTCATGAGATTATCGTGAATCGGAAGGTGCTGCCGATGATCGATTCCATTTTCGGCACTCCCTGTCGAATCCATCTGGGAACGAGCGATGATCTGCTCTCGATCGCGGTGGGCGGAAACGCGAAGAAGTGGCTTGTTGAGACGCTTGAACAGATCAACAAGGCAGAGGCGAAAGCGGTTCCCGAATTTGTCCGGTTCAAGGGGCATCTCAAACCGTTTGCTATTGCGCTGAGTAAACGAAAAGAGAAAAAGGACCTGGCGGAATCTGTCAGGACAACGCGCGAAAAGCTGATTGAAGCATTCGATGAACAGAAATACAAACAGGCCGACGATTACATCGAACTGATCGACAAAATGGTCGATGGACAGGTGCAAGGCACCATGCTGGTAGAACCGGGACTGTTCCGGTTTATCGGATTGATGATTGCAGAAGGCGCCCGAAAAAATCTGTAAGCCGCCCGTTAATGCTTTGTGTCACGGGTTTGTTAGCTGTTTATCATCGCTATAGTGGCGGGGTGCTATTACCGGACGGCTGGCGCCGCTCCGCTTGCAATGTCTGACCGCTACGAGAAAATAATCTCTCGCAAAGACGCGAAGCCGCAGAGGAAAGAAAAAGGTAAGAAAAATATTTGCATAATGGATTCCATGCGGCCTTTGAATTACCTTCGTTTGGGAATCCAATACGGAAAACTCCCGGCGTCTTTGCGGCTTGGTGAGATGCTTCATTATTAACGGCAAATGTTTGCGAACGGTGCGAAAACTTTTGAAAATCCCATTTTGGTTACGGCGGTCAGGACAGACCAGCCGCGCTGGGCTCTCCGTGCCTCTGTGGTGCATTTCGTTTGCCAGAATGATTCGATTTCCAGAATGGCAGGACAGAATAGTACGGTGCTTTGCAACACATCGAGTGGGAAACATTCAAAGGTACGTCTCGAAGCACCCTACGGTTCTACGGTTCTTTCAATATTGCGTGGTCACCGGACGGCTGGCGCCGTTCCGTTTGCATTAATTGCGATTGGGTTCCAGGCGAGTAAGGTGGGTGTCTGGTGGATCAATCCCGGAGTTGAACGGTCGATCGATGGCCAGTTTCATTTTTGGCAGTGGGGGCAGTAGAACGTAGAGCGTTGGGCCTGAATGATCCGTTTGATTTCTGTCTTGTTGCAGGTTGAGCAGAGCTGATTTTCCCTGCCGTAAACGCGGTGCATGTTCTGGTAATCTCCCTGCTGGTTGAGTGCATTCCGGTAGGTGCCGTCCGAGAGTGTCGAGCCTTCGTGTCGAATCGCCTTTTTGAGAACCTGTCTGGTCTTTCTGGCAAGTCGGTCTATATGTGAGGACGTCATCTGGTCAGACGGGAGGAGCGGCGAAATCTTTGCTTCATGCAAAATTTCACTGGCGTAGATATTGCCGATTCCCGCGACCAGTTTCTGATCAAGTAACGCCACTTTGATCGGGCGAGAAGTTTTTTTCAAAGATTGAACCCATTGTCTGCGCGTAATCAGTAATGCGTCTGGCCCGATTTTCTTCGGCCCGAGTTGTTGTTGAAAATCTTCAGGCGAAAACAGCTTCAACGTGCCGAGTCCGCGTCGATCCCAAAAGAAGAGATTGGTCTTCTTTCCATTTTTTATCAATTCCCAACAAAAACGGAGATGATTCCGTTT
>JALWSL010000512.1 GCA_027080405.1 Planctomycetaceae bacterium | reverse complement strand
GCCCGATATCGTATATGGGAACAATATTGGGGTGCTTCAATTTTTGCCCCAATTCGGCTTCCCGCCGAAACAGATCAACCGTTGCCGGATCATTGACCCAGCGTTGGCGAAGTACCTTGACCCCTATTGTTTTTCCGTCTTCAATTCTCTCGGCACGATACACACGCGCAAAACTACCCGCAGCGTTGGCGTAAAGCAGCTTATTTCCCCCCAAAACAAGGATCCCGGTGTCGAGCCGTTTGATGCTCTCTACCTGAAACGGTGTGAGAACATGATGATCAAGCAAAATTTGTAACAGATCGGACCCTTTGCGCTGGGAGGAGTCGAGGAGACTCAGGCACTCCCGCGCCTGCTCCTTATCTACCAGCTTCATCCTCACCAATTCTTTGGCAAGCCTTTTCGGAGAACTGAAGTTCATTGGATATACGTCAAGTAAACAAAGTTCCTCCTCATCAACTCTGAAAAGACTCAGGAGCCGGGCACGCAGAGGGCAACTCTTTATATTCGGGTAATTTTCGTCGGATTAATATCAAGAACGGGTCAACACATCACACAGAACCACCAAAGATTCTATCTCAGATACAAACGAAACAAAAGCCTCTTCTTCGACCTATTTTCCATTCATATACGAACTCTTATCGAAACTAACGACAGAAAAACCTCCGTTCCTTTCCCCTGTTAACGAGTAAACATACGATCTCTGTTCATTCGCATTTTCCCTTCAGATGACGATCGTTGAGACTCACAAACCAAATCTGCAAGCTGCAACTGACTAGGAGTCTGTTCGGTTACTGGTTTCAGCCGGGTAGTTATTGAAGTCATGTTGCATTAGAGGGCGAGATGCTGATGCATTTTTGATTCGCTGGTGAGCATTGTTGGAGTTTCAGGGATGAGTCGCAAAATTCGAGAGTGGCGACCGAATGATCGCTGGCTGTTTCCGCCGTCCCCTCAGGACTGGCTTCCGGAAAATCATCTGGTTTATTTTCTGTTGGATGTGATTCAGTAAATCGACACCGCCCCGCTGATTAAGGAACACGACACAGGCAAAGGGGGACAGTCGCCCTTTCACCCGAAAATGACACTGACCTTGCTCTTTGTTTCCTACAGCGTCGGTCTGTTTTCCTCTTTGCAAGATCATGCAACGCTGCGAAACAGATGTCGCTTTTCGCGTCATTGTGGGGGAAGACATTCCCAACTTTCGTCAGGTGGCGGAATTCCGCAAGCGGCACCTGTAACAAACCGAACGAGACATTTAGAAGTGATCACTCGCTATATTTTCAATAAACCAGCCTTCGCATCGCTCACAGGCCTCCTATTTTCCACTCATGCCAACAGGACTGATGATGCACTGCGAAGATCAGTAAATGATTAACATTCTCACTCTCAAGATACCGCCCCGTTCTCCCTGAGGGAAGCATTTGTTACTCAGAGATGGCGCTCTGGTAATAAAACTGAAATCTTCTAGACTATTGCCTTGGCGGGATGACAACAGGCGGATTGGCAATGACTGGAATAGGAGGAGCATCTCCTGATGCAGGCGATAGCGGGAGAACAACTCGAACCGGAACAGAGCGGAAATCATTTTCCGACAGGATGGGCATCGGTCTGTTGTTCCCTGCACACCGGCTGGGTCATCTTCAAGACAAGCCTGGCGGAGCGGCTGGTCTATCGGGGGGATTTTTTCTTTGCGACTTTTATCCGTTTTTTACCGATCATTACCCAGGTTTTTCTGTGGCATCAGGTTTATGCAGTCGGAACCGAACGTGAAATCTCGGGGCTTAACGGATATTCCTACCGGGATATGGTTGCCTACTATCTGCTCGTGATGATTGCCCGAGCCTTTTCGAGCATGCCGGGACTTGCCAGCGGTATTGCGACAGAGATTCGCGACGGCAGCATCAACAAATACGTAACCCAACCGCTGGATATGATCGGCTACCTTTTTTGGAAGCGTGTGGCTCATAAAATTGTCTATTATCTGACCGCAATTCTGCCTTTTTCGGTCATTTTCTACCTTTGCAGAAGTTTTTTCCCGGAAGTTCCGCGTGCTGAAATCTGGCTGGCGTTTCTGATTTCACTTGTTTTCGGGTTCCTGATCGGATTTTTGCTTGAATCGCTTATCGGCTTGATCGGATTCTGGTTTTTAGAGGTTAGTTCGCTGCTTTTCATTTATATGATGTTCAATTATTTCCTCTCCGGACATATGATTCCGCTCGACTGGCTCCCCATTTGGATTACAAGTTGGGTGCATTATCTCCCGTTCAAGTATTTGGCCTACTTTCCGGTGGCCATCTATCTTGGCAAGATACCCGATGAGAACCTTTGGTGGGAAATTGGTGTCCAGCTTGCATGGGTTGTGGGGTTACTGGTCACAAACCGTTTCGCCATGAAGCGGGGGCTGAAAAGATATGGTGCCTATGGTGGTTGATATGCAACGTTGACATGCAACCTTGTTGATTTGTTCCCTCCGCGATTGCATCTGCACCAGGATAACGTCACGATAGCGATGTTATCGCAATATCTGCCCTGCCGTACTTCCGGGTTCGATGTACTTGGTTAGCATGAAACCCCATATCGTTGAAAACTCATTTTATCCCGCACTCCAAACGGACAAACCGTCTTGGGAAAGCGTGTTGAAGAAACGAACAACTGAACATACAGGAAAATATATCACTCCCGGACCGTATTATGTCTTGTCAGGAAAAAACTCCTTTAGCACCCTCTCTGCAGGTATCCTCGCCAGAAGACTCTGCCTGTCCCGAAAAGGAAGCCTCCCCGGGAGAAGCCTGCATCAGCGTGCCCCAACCTTCGCTCTGTGCTGCAGTTACCACAACTGACGTATCGAACCAAAACTCGCAGGAACCGAGCATCTACAACCAGATTTTCTG
The DNA here is from genome assembly GCA_027080405.1 of Planctomycetaceae bacterium. Lineage (GTDB taxonomy): Bacteria > Planctomycetota > Planctomycetia > Planctomycetales > Planctomycetaceae > Rubinisphaera. Next base: position 1,475 of record JALWSL010000512.1, on the reverse strand, counting down.
GTGGGCCTATCTGGCCAACCTGTTATTGGTTTCCGCCAATGCGTTGACATTCCGTTTTGCGGAATTGATCAACCTTCTCGGCGGTACCCAACAGATTGCGGGAACGATCGTTTCCGTCGGTTCGATCAGCGCACTGGTTGGTCGCCTGTTTCTCGGGCAATGGATGGACCGGTTTGGTGTGCGTCCGCTCTGGTTAATTACCTCGGTCATCATGATCGTTGGAATTCTGATGATGGTTTTGATTCCCTCGTTGGGATTATCAATGTATCTGGGACGTGCACTTTTTGTTTTCGGTATTGGGGGAATGTTTGCCTGCTCGATCACACATATTCAAAATCAGGTTCCTGCGCACCGGCGCACCGAAGTCATTGGCTCACTCGGTTCGAGCGGTTTTCTGGGAATGATTGTCGGTTCCCAACTGGGTGATCTGATTCTGGCGAACACGAGTGACTCGATGTCCCGTTACTGGATTCTTTTTGGCGTTGCCGCCCTGTTCGCTTTTATCTACCTGCTGATTGTTTTCTGGATAACACGTAACGATACCCATATTGCCCGCCATGAAACTCCCTCCGCTTTTCCGCTCCTTTTCAAATATTGGCCCGGGAAAGTGATCATCGTTGCCATGATGATGGGCATGGGGTTTACCAGCACCACCGTTTTCCTGACACGCTATGCAACATCGATGCAGTTGCGCGGTGTCGGTACCTATTTTACAGCTTATGCGATCACCGCTTTTTTCATTCGGGTGATGACGCGCCACACCAGCAAAATATACGGACGGCATCGCATGATTGTCGTCGGGATGCTCGGACATATTATCGGTCATTTCGGGCTCTGTTTCGTTTCACACGAATGGCACTTCATCCTGCCGGCGATGTGCAGTGGGTTCGCCCATGCGCTGCTTTTCCCCTGTGTTGTTTCATTGGGAACCGAAACATTTCCTCCCCAATTTCGCGGAACCGGGACAACCCTGTTGCTCTGTTTTCTGGACTTGGGAGGACTGCTCTCCGCCCCACTTCTGGGAGGCATCATCGACCATGTCGGATTTGCAGCCATGTTCGCCACAACGGCTGTCGCGTTTTCAGTTGTCACCCTGTTTTACGCGCTGACCACCGGCCGAATTGTTGATCCGGAGATCCTGCATCACAGGACACAAACCAATATCTGATCTCACTTCAAGTCAGGTGTCACGACGAATGATTGTGATTCCTCTGAAACACCGGGAATGAGACGACCTGATCATCCTGTCAACTGCGAGTCGAAAAGAAAATGGACCTGAGTTTTCTCATAATCTGAATTTTACCGTAAATCGAGGACGCCATCATGGACACAAAGCCAACCTCAGAAACAAAGCCGACTGTAGCCATCCTGGGGGCGAGCAATGACCGAAAAAAATATGGAAACAAATCGGTTCGGGCACATCTGGCACAGGGGTATGAAGTTTTTCCTATCAACCCAAAAGAAGAAACGATCGA
>JALWSL010000511.1 GCA_027080405.1 Planctomycetaceae bacterium | reverse complement strand
CCTGAGAACCAATTCGGTTATCGTGCATGCTTCGCCACGGGATATGCAGGAAGTGGCCGAGTTGGTGGCTCGACTGGATGTTGGCACGTCGCAATCGGTCAAGCAGGCGAAACTGATCAAGTTGAAGAATTCTCTCGCAGCGAATGTTGCCCAGACAATCAATAACGCGATTGCAGCGGCCAAAGGCGGGACGGCGGGAAAGCGGAACGCCGCTCTGGAGATGCTCATGGTTGGGCCGGATGGAAAACAGATGGTGACTTCCGGGCTGCTTGATGATGTCACATTGACTCCGGACATCAGAACGAACAGCATCTTTATTACCGGTCCGACAGAGAGTTTGCCGCTTGTGGAGCAGTTGATCCACACTCTCGACGAATCGCCCAGAGACAGCGCACAGATCAAGATTTTCCATATTACCAATGGTGATGCCAGCGACATGGTGGCGCTACTTCGGACTCTTTTCCCGGCAGCCGGAGCCTCCACCGTTCCCCAGTTAGCCACGGCAGAAGGTGAAACGAAGCTGGTTCCAGTTCGTTTTTCCGTCGATGTGCGAACCAACAACATCATCGCGACAGGGACATCGGGTGATCTGAAAATTGTCGAGGCACTTTTGCTGCGGCTTGACCAGTCGGAATCGCAGGAGCGGGTCAACAAGGTGTTCAAACTGAAGAATTCGCCGGCCAATGATGTCGCCAGAGCCGTCAATGAATTTCTGCGCAGCGAACGGATTGTGGCCCAGGCTGCTCCGGGAAGACAGAATGCTTTTCAGCAGATTGAACAGGAAGTTGTCGTGGTGGCCGAGCCGGTGGGCAATTCCCTGATTATCAGTGCGACCCCCCGTTATTTCGAACAGATTATCGAACTGGTGGAAAATCTGGATGAACAGCCGCCTCAGGTGATGATTCAGATTATCATTGCAGAGGTTCAACTCGACAACCTGCACGAATTCGGTGTGGAACTGGGGTTGCAGGATTCGCTGCTGTTTGATCGCAGTCTGTTGGGCGATCTGCTCACAACAACGACAACAACCAGTGTGTCGACTCCGGCAGGTGTGACAACGACAACACAGGACAATATCATCAGTGCAACCAACTCGCCGGGTTATGATTTCAACAACAAGCCCCTGGGCAATAGCGGCAGCACGCGGGCACTTTCAGGGAAAGGAAATGTTGGTGGGCAGGGACTTTCGAACTTCAGTCTGGGGCGTGTCAACGGTGATCTCAACTACGGTGGACTGGTTCTTTCAGCCAGTAGCGCCAATGTCAGCGTGCTGTTGCGGGCATTGGAACAGTCGAAAAGTCTGGAAATTCTCAGCCGTCCCCAGGTGATGACTCTCGACAACCAGCCCGCTTTCATACAGGTTGGTCAGCGCGTCCCCAGAATTGTGGGAACACAACTGAATCAGATTGGTCAGGTCAACAACATCCAGATGGAAAATGTCGGTCTGATTCTGGGAGTGACGCCGCGTATCAGTCCCGATGGAAACGTCGTAATGGAAATAGATGCTGAAAAATCGGAAATCGGGCCGGAACAGGAAGGGATTCCCGTTTCTGTTTCCGCAGAAGGGTCAGTGATCCGTTCTCCCCGTGTCGATATTATTACTGCTCAAACAACAGTCAGTGCGGCAAGCGGCCAGACAATTGTCATTGGCGGGTTGATCAGTTCGAGCAACTCCTCGTTTAATCGACAGGTTCCCTGGTTGGGGGATCTTCCTGTGGTGGGCAAACTGTTCCGGTACGATGGTCAGTCCAACGCCCGGAAAGAACTGCTGATCATCCTCACGCCGCATATTGTTCGCAGCGAAAACGAAGCCGAATATATCAAACAGCTCGAAATTTCCCGCATGTCGTGGGTTACTTCAGATGTCTTCAACTGGCTCGATGGTAGCGGTGAAGTTGCCGTGCCGATGGATGATTCCGACGTTGAGGTCGTCTATCCGGATGAAGACCCCGGGGCCGAAACCATTCAACTGCGGGAGCCCGGGAAATTGACGTCTCCCCAGCAGTCACAACAGTTACAGCAGTCACCCCGTTTCCAGGAAATGGCTCCTGTTCCGCTTCCCGCGGCGGGCAACTCGGGAACACCAGCATCTTCCCCCCGTTTGCCCATGGTTCCTGCTGAAAGGAGACAGGGGGGAAGAGAATGAGAACTGTGATCTGTAGCGGGATACGAAATACCGTCTTTCAGAACTCCCTTTCAATGGCTCCAGTGGCCCCAGTGACTTCAGTGGCTTCAGTGTGCCTGGTGATCCTGTTGTTGTTTTGCTGCGGTTGCAGCAATCTGGATCTGCCTCCGGTAAAAGAGATCTCCCTGTTCGAAAAAAAGCCGGAGTTTGAAACGCCATTGCAGATTATCCCTGTCTGGTCCGATACGGTGCTTCATCAGGCCGGCAAAAGAGGAACGCGCGGTTTTGGAGGGCGTGTCATCTTTTACGGGGAAAAGAAGGAGAAGGCGATTCGCGTCGATGGAACGCTGATCGTTTATGCCTGGGACGATACGGCAGAAATCGCCAACCGGCAGCCGGATCGGAAATACATTTTCAAGGCGGATAAACTGCAGGATCATTACAGCAAATCGAAAATCGGTCATTCCTACAACTTCTGGCTTCCCTGGGATGCGGCAGGAGGAGAACAGGAACGGATTTCGCTCATCATCCGTTTTGTTGGTACCAATGGTGCAGAAGTGACATCGGAGCCGACTACGGTCATTCTCCCGGGACCAATCAGGAAACCGGATTCGATGCTCGCCAAAAAAAGGAAAACGGATACCCGATTGCAACCAACGCGTCCTGTTGATCAGGTGCTCGAAGATTCCCGCCTGCAGCCCGCTTCGCACGAAACCTATACCAATTCGTCCGCCACAGGAATGGATGAAACTCAGGTTCGGCAGACAGGATATGATTCGTATGAGGAACGGGAATCGACCAGGCAGTCACACAGTCTGCAGACGTCAGAAATCCCGCTGACAAGCGGCTTCATTGAACGGAATATGCGGGGAGGCGAAATAGGCTACAGCAGCGACGAACTGTTTGTCCCGGAAAAAGAAGAAGCGGCTGTTCCAAGCAGGAATGCGGCAGGTTCTCTGAACAATCACAACACAAGCCGGAATAGGTCAACGCAGAACAGCTCAATCCGGAACAGGTCAAGCTGGAATAACGCAGGACAGGATAACACGAACAGGACAGATGGAAGAAGCGAACGTATTAGCGGATCGTCAATTCGTTCTCAACCTTTTCAATCCCGGGTTCGAACAGCACGAGCAACTCCGCGATTTCACGGTCATGTTCGGAGGGAACCACTCCCCGCAAGATCGCTGAATGGGTTGCCGCAGACACCTCGATCTGAATCCCGCGTTGCGCCATAATCGACATCAGCTTTGGCGATACCGCCATTTCTGTTCCCTTTTGAGGCGTTGGCGTTTTGAAACCGATCCTCAAACGTTCCGGATAGCGGCCATTTTTCGAAACTCGACGGGGTTGATTGACGGATCGACTCCGCTGTTCCCGCAAGCCGGTCACTGAGGAGGCGACAACTCCACCTGGCGATGCCTGCTCTTTTCCGACAAAAGATTGTGTGGCTGCCGAGTTGACTCCAACCACCTCGCCAGCGCTTCTTTGCCCGCGAACAAAACGTCGGCTGGGATCGACTGTTCCCACCGCGTTCATGGAGTTGGGCTGACGACGACTCAGACCGCGCCCCAATGTCCGTTCGCCAAACAATTGCGCAGAAGCCGCATTACTCAGCGATACAAATAAAGTAGCCACGAGCAACATATCCAACAGGCAACGCATAGACATTTCCCCATTCTCGACCTGCAAAACTTTCTCCTGTCAATTAAAGGATCGACAGCTGATAATTTCAACCCCCCGACAAACCGGAAATGGTCCCGTGTGCAGATATTCATGGTTGTAACGGTTCTCCCTGTTATGACTGAACTGCCGGGAACGACTGGAGGGAACAACAGACAAACCCCCCGGATTTCAACGCATCAGGCAGATGATCCGGCCAGTAACCAGTTCGTTTCGAGACGCCAAACGAACGTGAAAGGGAATTACCGTGATTGTTCTTGCGATCGCTGGTCAAACGGGGTAGTTTAACATAAATAAGGTGTCCTTTGCCCGCCGTTCATTCCTTCCAGACAAAACCACCATGATTAAAATCTTTCCGGATTCGAGATTGTTTCGTGCGATTCTTTCTGTTTCAGCTTTTCTGTATGCAGCCGGTACTGTTGCCTTGACGGTTGCGGAGGATGCTCCCGAGACGCGGCAGAAACTTTCCCAGCGGTTGACCAGTTCCGAGGTTGCTGCCGCCTTGGCGTTGACGCCGGAACAGAAAAAGGCGATTGCAACAATCATCGCTGAGCAGGATAAAGC
>JALWSL010000510.1 GCA_027080405.1 Planctomycetaceae bacterium | reverse complement strand
CCAGGAAACTTTGCTCATACGACTGTTTCGGTTCTATTGTTGAGTATGGTAATCCACAAAATTCATCTGGCTGAAATGGAAGCCCTGTGTCAAACTCCCGTATCGAGGGTGAATGATTTTCAGCGTTATTCGATTGCCTAACCTCCAAACATTGCTCGTCAATTGCTGTTCGCAGCAATATCGAAGCAATCAGCGTCATCAACTGCTTCGTCGCCTCAGGCATTCCTGTAATAAGTTGTGTGTCATTTGTTGAACACGCGGATCGGGTCCGTGTGGGCGCGACCAATGTGACCAGACAGGCATGTGCCCCGGCGGCGACGAAAGTCCCTGTGACCAGAAAATCGTTGAGGCATTGAAGACGAGGTTTTCATTGGGGCCGGGAAAAATAACTGCCGAGTATTCTCCTTCCCGGGTGCCTCCCGCCCAGACTTTCCCTTCGGCGAGCACTTCCAGCCCCGCTCTTTCAGGATCCGGTTCGCCATGATGTTCCCAACCAACAAGACCGGGGATACTCTCTCCCTGTTTCATTCCGGTTCCTGCGAATACCCAGTGAGCCGGATTGACACATGTCCAATCCCCTCCCCCGTTGAATGGAACGACCGATCGAACCCCCATGATATTCCGTTCGTCGGGGCCGCCCTGTTTCAGGCCGGTAAAAAGTTTGGGATAGGTTTCTGTTTCTTCCCTGCGCATTGGCCCATACGAACCGGTACGTGTAATGATTCGCTTGGGCTGATTGCCGGAACTGTTGCTGAATGTTGAAACGACAAATACGGCGTTTCCGCATAGCCAGAGAATATTCACACCGGATTCAATCGCCTTTTCAACTGCCTTGTATTGTCTGAGATCCCAATATTCGTCATGTCCGACACTCAAGAATGTATTGCATCGTGTGATGAAGGAGGCATCGATACTGTCTGAATTGGAGCCGTAGGTGACATCATAACCATGTTTTTCAAGCCAATAGCTGAGCGGGAATTCCCATAACAGAAATTCTCCCGAACCGATCGAAAGGGGAGCGTCGAATATCTGACAGTATTTCCCGTAAGGGCGATCGAAGCTGACAGAAACTCCCGGTGCATGTGAACCAGCCGGATGTGTGTAAAGGGATTCATTCACCGGCCAGCGATTATACGCCTGCCAGGTGTTGTCACTGCACTGGAACAGAAAATCGGCCCGGCGTTCGTCCCTTACAATAAAAACAACGTAACTTTGCCAGTATGGTTCCGATTTCGATTCCGGTATCGTCGTCAATTTCCCGAGATAGACACCGCTGAGCCAATCATCCGGAATCACCAACGTTGCGCTAACGTCCCATTTGCATTCACGCAATCGCCCAGGAGCAGGTTGCATCTCCGGTGTAGTTTGCACACTTCCCTGAAGGGGGCCGATCTGCTTCAGGTGCCGGGCTCCCTTGCCGCCGTAATAACCCATCCGGTAAATATCGATGACAAATTTCCTCGCCGGTTTGGTACTGACATGAATATTCAGTTCCTCTCCCGCCGCAACCGATTGCTTCGGACAGTAGCCCTCGATCAGGGATGTTCGATACTTGCCTTCGTTAATTCGAACTCGGGTCAGTTGCCAGTCGCGTGTTCCTTCCCTCCGGTTTTCCCGCTCGATCAATTTTGACCTTGCGGATGTAGCAACACCCGGATCACTTTTCGCCACGGCAGCGTTCCAGGGAATTCCGGTTGCGCAAATTGAAGCAGCCGCCCCCTTGAGTGCATCACGACGATCAATTTTGTTCTTCCCGTTCATGTGAAAACCGCTTTCCATTTTCCAAATCAACAACCGGCTGGCTCTGGTAACCGTGTGCTCCCAGCAGTGTATTGTATCCTCGGGAAGAAAAAATATCATTTATTCAAACAGCATTTTGCTGTTTTTGTCGCGAACAGTCGGGATCGTGTCAGAGTGATTGACCGAGGCAAGGTCTCTTTTACTTGCCTGCGTTGCGTTATTCAGGGTATCATTGCCATGCCGGTGGACGTCCTGTTGTGTCATGCGCTGTTTTGCAAATCCAGGATCAATTCCAAGCTTCAGAAATCGTTAGATAGAGACTACCTGTAATGATGAACCCCAAAATGCGAACTGTACCCGCTGTCTGTCTTGCCTTTGTTTGCTCCAGTCTTCTGGGAGCTACTCTTGTAAAAGAATGGAAAAGTGGCATCCCCTGGCTTGAACCGGTCGTGATCGATCCGGGTGATTCCCACCAACCACCGAGCGATGCCATTATTCTGTTTGATGGGAAAGATCTTTCAAAATGGGATGCGGGCAAAGGTTGGACCGTTCAGGATGGCTATGTGCAGGCAGGTGGTGAGGGAGGCATCACGACAAAACAGGGGTTTGGAGATTGCCAATTGCATCTTGAATTCGCAACACCCGAAAAAGTGGAGGGAGAGGGCCAGGGCCGGGGTAACAGCGGTGTTTACCTGATGAATAAATACGAACTCCAAATTCTTGATTCCTACAACAATAAAACGTACTTCGATGGTCAGTGCGGAGCGATTTACAAACAGTATCCCCCATTGGTCAATGCCTGTCGCAAACCAGGGGAATGGCAAAGTTATGACATCATCTTCACCGCACCGCGTTTCTGTGAATCCGGCACACTCAAATCACCGGCTTATATGACGGTCTTCCAAAACGGCGTTCTCATTCAGAACCATGTCGAAATACAGGGTAACACTTATTGGGCCAGTCCTCCCAGTTACGAAAAGCATGAGGACAAATTGCCTGTTCATATACAGAATCACGGCAATCCGATTCGTTTCCGGAATATCTGGATTCGCGAAGTCCGTCAGTTGCCACCCAAAGCAGATCAGAAAACCTGATGCCGTTTCCGGAGTTGCAGTTGCCCTCAGTTTCATTTCGACTCCGGCGTTCTCACTGTTTTCATTTGGGGCAATACGCTTTTGAAAACGATCGGCATGGGCTCAACCTTCGGCTCCAGAAAGGTACTGGTCTTTTTATCTTCAAGCGGTACAATAGACGCGTTAGACCTGACGCATCCCGGCATTGTTTGGGGGAAATTGGCCGACTGTCATGATTGATCGAATCGAATTTCTGTTTCGCACCAGTTTGTATCTCCTGTTGGCCCTGTCTTCTGTTTCGATTGGCCTGGCCGAAGGAAGTCTGTTTCCCCATATGCTGACGCTACCTTTGATCGCGTTGGTTTATTTCTACTTTGATGCCCATCCCCTGTTAAAAGCTGAAAGTATACTCACCAATCTGCTTGGTCTGGCCGCTCTTATTGTGGCGTATATTGAATTCCGCCAGGGTAGCGTGAATGTCGAAATGAGAATTCTTTCGGCATCCCATCTGCTTGCCTACTTCACATGGGTTGTCCTGTTGGTGAAGAAAAAAAATCAGCAGTACTGGTGGCTGCTGGCCCTTTCGGTGTTGAATATGTCGATCTCGGCGAGCCTGACCAATTCCTACGTACTTGGTCTGGCCGTTTTGATCTATCTGTTTATGGGTGTCGGAACGCTGACGCGTTTCACCATTTATCGGGGCACAGCCAGCGTAAGAAATCTGCAGAAGCGAAGTTCTCAACAGGTCCCCTCCACCGCCGCCGCTGCCGAAAAGATAGCCAAGGCGCCAACGATTGATTTGCCGGACGGAAATCCGGTCAGCAAGGTACGTGGTGGTTTCTATCTCGATCCATCCGAACGCTGGATTGGTGTACGTTTTCTGGGAGTAATCAGCTTCATATCAGTTGCCTCGATAATTGTCGGAATGGGGCTGTTTCTGATTACTCCCCGGGTTGTCATTGGGAAATGGCGACTTCCGTCAAGTTCCGATGAACAGGGATTTGCCCTTCCTTTTGGAAAGGCCGTTTCCGGATTTACCAAAGAAGTGAAATTGGGGGATATCGGAGAAATCCTGCAGAGCAGTACGCCGGTTATGAGGGTTCAATTCACCGATTTCGTTACAGACGAGGTCATTCATTCAGACGATTTTGCCGACCGCATGCACCTTGATGAGTTGTTGTTTCGGGGAACTGCTTTGGGAATTTACAACAAGGGGAGTTGGGCAGCAGGAAGCAGATATCTCAGCTCAACTCTTTATTCAAGTCGCCACCAATCGGATCGAAGCAGGATTCGGCAATCCTACGAACTTGAACCTGTCGGATGCAATACCCTGTTTGTCTGCTATCCTGTTGAAACAGGACGTCTATTGGGGCGAAATCGATCTTCCATTACGATTCCCCAAAACTCGGTCACCGGTGAATTGACGTTCCCCGACCAAAACCAACTGCCGGGAAAGGTAATTCGCTACGAAGTCATCAGCGTCCCCCCACCAACTGGCAGTTCATCGGACATTCCCGCGATCAGGATGAGAGACGAACAGGTTTATGTTACCGATTCCAGAAATGTT
>JALWSL010000509.1 GCA_027080405.1 Planctomycetaceae bacterium | reverse complement strand
CCCTTCTTCATTATTAAAGCCGAAACCGGTGAAAATTTTCTTTCTGATATCCGCCTTGCCGTCGCCGTCCGTATCTTTCAAATACCACAAATCAGGAGCCGCAACGACATACACACCCCCATCCCAGGGACAGATTCCGGTTGGCCAGGCGATTCCATCTGCGAAGACAAAACTCTGTTCGTATTTTCCGTCACCATCGACGTCTTTCAGCAATCGAATCCGTCCCGATTCACTTTTCCCTTCCAACGGATGATTGGGGAATTTCAGATATTCGGCCACATACATCAACCCGTTTTCATCGTAGGTGATGACGATCGGATCCATGACATGGGGTTCCTGCGCGACCAGTTGCATTTCGAAACCATCCGGAACGACGAAGGATTTCAGTGCCTGTTCGGGGGAACGTCCCGGGATACGAAATTCATCTTTATGTTTTGGTTTTGTGGCGTCTGTTCCCAAAGGAGCGGCAACAGTCTGTTCGATTGCCTTTCCGGCGAGCAGAGTCCGAATCGAATCGAGCATCAACTGTTCACAGGGGCCGGCAAAAGCATAGGTCTGTTCGTAACCACCTTGATCGGTAAAAATGCGATCCCCGCCAATGTACCCCATTCCACAATCGCCATAACCCGCGACAAATACGTTCGACTCGGGGGCCATTTTCTGGGCAGCAAGTTGATATTGCACAAACGGCTCGCCGGGCAGGTGCAGAACTTTGGCAGAACCGATTGTCAGGCAGGACAATTCAACCGGTATCTTTTTCTTCACGCGTTCCACCCAGGCGAGATTGAAGCCCGCTTTCAACTTCGCAGCGAAACTTGCTTTTTCAGCAGCCAGTATCTGCCGGGAAGCCTGTTCGGAATAGGAAGGTTCTCTTCGGGTGGGAAATTGAACGGGAAACGTTTGCCAACTGAGAGCCGAAACAGGTTCCGTCTTGACATTCGCGACGGAGCGTTTCATCGCATCGAAAATCCGATTGGTCAGTTCGGTGCGTGCCTGTCGGGTGCCGTTGTTGTATTTTCCCATCGCGATATCGCCGCCACATCCGGTGAAATAGATTTGTGGCACACCGGTCTTTTTCTGTAGCCGTTCGCGTGCAATCCCAACCGTGTCGTAAGTGATACGGGCATCGCCATAAAAACTTTGCGGATGCGTTGCGTAATAATGAATCTGAACCAGCGGCTCGCCTTCACGAATAAACGAAAGCGTTCGCAACCACGGATCAACCAAGCCTTCCGGCGCAGCCTGCAGTTCTGCACTTTTGGTGCTGCTCAACCTGGCCTGAATGCTGCCATCTTTCCGTTCGAGTCGGCGGTTTGAAGCGACGCGATCCACCTTCGCCTTGCTGATTCCGATATGCGTGACCGGCTGGAAATTCGCGACCGCTTTTTTAATCTGTTCGACAATCGCCGCTGCAATTTTCTGTTCGTAGCGTGTTGTGGCGATACGTCGTGGATCGTTTTCCTTCAACTGCAACTTCTGTATTGTTCGACTGAGTGCAGGAGCGGTATGTTGATGCAGGCAATGCAACGCCACGCATGACGGTTTCGTCCCGGCTGCCTGAGCAATTTTCTCTCGAATGAAGAAATAGGTTCCGTCATGGATTTCCGTCAGATCGAGTGCACATAAAACGAAGGAATTGCCTCCCTGTTTCAATACGACCCCTTTGGCAAGCAACGGATGTTCAATCGTTTTCGCAAACGGGATAAACCCCAAACCGATCGGTTGACCGACCGCCGGCGTGATCTCGCACTCAAAGGGAGCAATCTGTAGCGGATTCGGCTCGGCTGCATCGCAAGTGCTAAGGACAATCAAGCTGCAAACAAAGCTGAACGTAGCGGAGCAGGCAAACCTCATCAACTTCTGTTTTTTCCGTGGATGCAGCATTTTCATTTTTTCTCTCCGACGAAAAGCAGCAGGAACGCTATAAACGATAGACCGGTATGATATCAGCACACGGGCATAATAACCCGACAGGGCCGTCCGATTCCAATTCACAACATCAAAAAAGTCATACTATTTGAAAACTGCACTGGACGCGAAGAATTGCTCAAGCTGTGAAAAAGTGCGACAGAAAATTGTTTTCCAATAATCCTGATGAAACAGCATTACAGCAGCGTTTTGAATTCGGAAGCCCTTTTGTCCGACTGTTGTTCAATGTGGCTTTGCGGTAATGAAAGAATCCTTTATACTTGGATCTGTTGACCGGTTGCCTTTTCGGGCAGCCTGTTCGAGTTCCCGGATGATGTGTCGCGGTTCATCACGCCTGGCGGTTCACCACGCCTGACAGGTCGGAATTGGCTGTCCATCGAACGAGGGACTTAACTCTTGCCTTTTCAAGGCCTGGTTTTGGGGCTCAGATCGTGTTACTGGTGCGCCGTTGTCGCGATCCAGCTGATCATTCAACCCAAATATCGAGGCTTGAAGGGACCCAATTACCTTACTTTTTCTCACGTTTACTTTTCCCGCGGGGTTCGCCTGTATCGGGTGCAAATCAGCCTCTGTTGACTGGGACTATCCAACCATGGCCGAGCAAGAAGATTTTCGTTTGGAATGGCATGACGACATCGTCGTTGTGACGCCGGCAAGCAATATCGAATCGATGAACTGGGACCTGATCGAACAGGCAGCCGATTTGATTATGGCTCCCCTGAAAGAACAGGCCGTGCCGCTGGTGATCATTGATCTAAGTGAAGTGGGGTATTTTGGTTCGGTCTTTTTGGCATTGCTGCTTCGCTGTCACAAGTTTGTGAAAAGCCGCGGTGGCGAACTTGTTCTGTGTGGCGCCAGCAAGATGGCCATCGAGCTTCTCCGGATTACTGCACTCGATACTCTTTGGGCGATTTACGAAACTCGCGAACAGGCGATGGATGCCCTTTCCTGAATGGTATTCTGTCCCGTCGATTGAAAAAACCGCTCCAGTAAATTGAACATAAAGAAAAGAGAACAGGGATGTCTCACAAAAAGAAACGCAAGCACGCCAATCCGAAACTTTCGGAGGAGATGGTTTTTCAGGATCTCGAGGAATCGTATGTCGAACCGGTCAGCCCGCGCGAAAAGGAAGTCGATCGTCTGATCAATGAGATCAAGCAGACCGCGGACAAGCTGAAAAACGACGGGGCCCGAATAGGCGATCTGAAAATCATTGCCCGTTCCATCAAGGAACTGCGTTATGCTTTCAAGGTTTTCACGCCCTATCGTCGTAACCGCAAGGTGACGGTTTTCGGCTCTGCCCGATGTCAGCCGGATGATGCGAATTATCAGATGGCGGTGGAATTTGGCAGACGGATGGCAGCAGAAGGGTGGTACGTGGTGACCGGTGCGGGGGGCGGCATCATGGAAGCGGCTCATGTGGGAGCCGGGGCCAGTCAATCGATGGGATTGAACATCATGCTTCCGTTCGAACAACAGGCGAATCGCATTATCAAAGGTGATCCGAAGCTCGTCAATCTGAAATACTTTTTCACGCGCAAACTTCTGTTCGTGAAAGAAGTTCACGCGATTACCGTGTTTCCCGGCGGTTTCGGCACGCAGGATGAATGTCTCGAAACGCTCACACTGGTTCAAACCGGCAAACGGGATTTAATGCCAATCATCCTGATCGGAGAACCGCAGGACATGTACTGGAAAGACTGGAATCAGTTCATCGATAATGAGCTGATGGCTTCAGGGCTGATTTCCCCGGAAGATACTTCCCTGTATTACACAACCGATAACGTCGATGATGCGGTGGAAGAGATCATGAAATTTTACGCCGCTTACAACAGCATGCGCTATGTGCGGGGCAAGCTTGTGTTACGACTGCATTTTGAACCATCCGATGCACTGGTCGAACGTCTTAACGATGAGTTCGGCTCGCTTTGTGAATCGGGAAAAATCGAGAAGGCAACCGCCCATCATCTTGAAGCCGACGACGAGCATCTGATTGATCTGCCCCGGTTGACGCTTCAATTCAATCGTCGGGACATTGGCCGTTTGCGTCAGATGATCGATGTGATCAACGATGAACTTGCTCCGGTCGCCTGATCACTGCTTGAATAGCCAAGCCGCCAAGCCGCAAAGAATTTTCCATACTGGATTCCCGAACGAAGTAATTCAAAAGTCGCATGTAATCCATTATGCAAATATTTTTCTTCTCTTTTTCTTTCCTTTGCGTCTTCGCGTCTTTGCGTGATACCCTTTTCTCGTCACGGTCAGACATTGCAAGCGGAACGGCGACAGCCGTCCGGTAGTGGCCACCCCGTTACAATAGCGATGATAATCACGGCTCACAGAGTCGTGGCACAAAACACAAACAAGGGCACCCGGCCTGTCGTACTCCATTTTCCCAAGACAAGCTTCGTACTATCGGCGTTCCTCGTAGTCGCCGTTGCGAGCTCGTCAAAGAAG
>JALWSL010000508.1 GCA_027080405.1 Planctomycetaceae bacterium | reverse complement strand
ATTGGGAGCCGTCTGCTTTTCTTGTTGGTCTGCGCTGCCTCCCTCGCTCTTTCTCTCTCACCACAACTGGAAGCCGAGGAGGTTTATCCCAGTTTTCGGATCTTCTCTCCAACTGGAACCGGACAAACAGAAACCGGCCCGTCAACGATTGGGCCACCTCGGGCGGTCTGGTTGGCGGGAGACATCGAACAAATGGGAGGCGGTTGGACACAGCAGTCGCTCCCATCAGCATCGCAGCCTGCAACACCTCATGCGATAGAAGAAAGCGTCACCCTGGAAAAACACGACGGAGCCGCACATTCTTCGCTCAGCCGACTGGAATTGGCAGCCTACCAGGATAACTCCACGATTCTCGGAGAGGCGCTGGAAGGAGCGGAATCCCGATTAGGCTCACCTGCTGAGTCGATCCATTCCCTGCCTGAAGAAAGCCGTCTGGACTGCGTCACCGCCCCGGCAAAATGGATTTACTGGAAATCGACATCCGTTTCCGGTGCCTGGTTGCCCGGTTCAGGGAACCAGATGGGCACAGCCGATCTCAGAATCAGCGGCAAAATTCTCTTTTCCAAATTCGAGGGGGCGTTCATCACACCGAGATACCAGGCGTATCTGTTGAATGGCCCCGCACAAACCGACGTTCCCGGTGCGCTGCATTATGCCTATGTCAATTTCGGTAGCTATTTTCCGCTTTCCGATCGTTGGCTGGGAATGGTATCTGTCGCACCTGGTGTGGCCAGCGATTTCCATACCGGCAGCTCGAAGCAGATTCGCATCACAGGTGTGGGTATGCTGATCTTCAGACAGACCGAAGACCGTCATTGGTCGATCGGCGTAACCTATCTCGATCGGGACGATGTCGCATTGCTGCCGCTTTTTGGTGTCAGTTGGTCTCCAAACGAACGCAGTCGAATTGAACTGGTCTTCCCGAGACCACGCTTCAAATACCAACTATCGAAATCGGGAGATTGCGAGAAGTGGGCTTACCTGGGAGCAGAATTCGGAGGCGGCTCCTGGGCAATCAATCGCGCCAATGGCACCGACGATGTTGTCACAATCCGGGAATACAGACTGCTCGGCGGTGTTGAGCATAAACTCCCGCAAGAGAGATCCTGGTTCTGGGAAACGGGAATTGTGATGGGGCGGAGTCTCGAATATTCTTCCGGCATCGGCAATTACAGCCCCGCAACGGCGCTGCTGCTCAATGCCGGTTTCACTTACTGATACCGGCCAACTCCAGCGCTTCTTCCCGGCTGTGAATCTGTTCGTCGAGTTGAGCCTTGCGAACCGTATCAAGAACCGCTGAAAAGTTGCTGCCCGGTTTCATTCCCATCTCAATCAGGTCGCCACCGGTGAGAAGCGGAGGCGGTGTCAGCACCTCTTTCGGAGTCCGCTTCAGATATTCCAGACAGAATTCATAATCTGCACAACTTCCCCGTTCGATCTCTCCATACAGCCGGGTCAACTCCAGCAACTGGTCGGTATACTGGCCCGAAAGCAACGGCTTCAACCGGTGTAAGGGGAGATCCGATGCATGTACAAGAGCGGTTCGATGCCCCACAAGCCAGTCGATGCAGTTCGTCTCCTGATTCGACAGCTTCAGCCCTTTGCAGAACATTTTAACCGGCGACATTTTTCGGGAAGATCCTTCCTGTTTCGCGGACGGAACCATCTCTCGAAGTAGAATCGCCAACGCCAGATGATAATCCTGAAGTCGCAACTGCTCGAAATACCGAAATGTTGTTGACCGAAACCGATCGTCACTCCAGAACGGTTCCAGTTCAGGAAACAGAACCGGCAACAGTCCGAGTGAATCCATCAATCTCAGTGCGCAGGCCCGGTTTTCATCAGCGAACATCCTGCGTAATTCCTGTGCGATCCGTTCTTTGCTGACAACTTCAATTTGACCAGCCATCTTCCGAATTGCCTGGGCGGTCTGTTCTTCCAGTTGAAATTGAAAGCGCGCGGTGAACCGGATAGAACGCAGCATTCGCAGTTTATCTTCCTGCATCCTCGCCAGCGGATCGCCGATCGCTCGAATGATCCCGTTTTTCAGATCCTCCCTGCCTCTCACGTAATCGAGAACCTCGTCGGCAAGAGGATCGTAAAACAGGCCATTGATGGTCAGATCCCGTCTGCGAGCATCTTCTTCGGCTGAACAGAAGCGGACAGATTCGGGACGCCTTCCGTCGGAAGCGACACTGTCCTGACGAAATGTCGCCACTTCAACCTGTCCATACTGCTTGCCCGGCCCGAGAACGACAATCACACCAAAACTTTCGCCCACCGCGAAAGTCCGTCTGCGTCCGAAAATCTGACGAACCTGTTGAGGTGTCGCATCGGTTGCGACATCGTAATCCTCCGGAGTGTGGCCCATTAAATAGTCGCGAACACATCCCCCCGCCCAGAGCGCCTGATAACCGGCTGCAACGAGTCGTTCGACAACTTCGAGGGCAAATTTTCGATGAAGATTCTCGCTCATGAATTCAATGGTATCCAATCCGACCGCCGGGTCTGTAGGCCGGATCTGTTGATGGTCAACTCTTAAAATGTGAATCTGGTCTTTATTGTTGCGTTCATTTTTCACGTTTCATCCTCGCGTTCATAAACGACAGATCGATGGCTAACAATAAAAACCATGAACGGATCATTGTAGTATCGCCGAGAGGAAAATCTGATTTTTCATGTCAATACTCTTCCAAAAGTCCCTCTCCCATGCAAATTCTACAATTGGGCTTTGCGAAATTGAGAGAAGCTGCTACAGTTGCCCACTCACGGGGGGAAATAATCGAAAACAGTCAGCTTGCCCGGATGAATCACCAGCCGCCAGGTTTGTGGCCCACGGTTCTTTTCCTGTCAGAAGAGCCGCAGACCAGTGAGGTTCGGCCGATTGGTAGGCATTCGGGCAAAATTGCCGTAACTCTTTCTGTACAAATACGTTTGGGCGAACAGTAGTCAGGCGAACGTTTGGCTCGTGATTGATTCGGATGACCGTAATCGGGCGGAACTGTTGTTTCCAGAATCCCTACAGAAACAGGGGAAAATGATGATTGGCAGAGGGATTGGCGAATCATCAATCAAGTTCAGCGTTTAATCAGCAATGCCTCTGAAGGCGTTTGAGGGCATCAGGAAAGGACTCCGATATGCATAGCCACTCGTGGCGTTTGCTTGTAGCAGGCCATTTGTATCTCGACGGCCAACTTCGAGAGCTTTTATCTGCACAAGATGACCATCACGACATCATCCGCGATGCCACTCTATGCGCCTTCGAACTGCTTGTCGAATCGGCTTTGGAACATTCCGTCGATTTGCTGCTTCTTACCGGCTCCTTGTGTGAAAAAGCGCCCACATTACGGGCCTGCACCATATTTCGTGATGGAGTGGAAACCCTTCTGGAAGAAGGAATCGCCGTCGCCTGGACGCCGCCCGGTCTTCAGGAAGTTGAACAGCTACGTAAGATAAACTGCCTGCCTGCAGGATTGAAAATCCTCCACACGAGCGGTCAGTCATGTTCTGTTCAATTGGATGCAGGTTCTCCCACGAACCTGGCCGCTTCGGCTGAAAACAGAGTTTCACATTCAGACAAACCCCGCTTTGGAACGGTCTGTTGCGAACTGATAACCGATCGGGCTTCACGTGAATCATCCCAAACAGCAAACTCACAAACCACTTGCATCGGATTGACCGATCAACCGATCGGACATCTTCCTCAAAAGGAAGCGATCAGTGATCTGGACGACGAAAAATATCAACTGATTATTTCCGGTCAGTCCTCCAGATGCCGAACCATCCGGCACTGCAACAGATTGTACCACTCGCCCGGTGTCATCCAGTCGTTGACCGGCGAGATCACCGGGCTCTGTTCCGCCACCTTGATCGAGATCGATTCACAGGGAGAGATCGAACTGACTCCCGTGCCCGTTTCTCCTGTTGTACGGGAAAAGATTGAACTGGGCATTTCCGAAGAAACGGCGTTGGACGAATTACTGGAACTGGCTGAACGGCAGTTGCTCGGCCTGTTGTCGAATCATTCCTACACCCCTGCCAAACTGATGCAGTTGAGATGGGAAGTGCGCGGCCCGCATCCGTTCGTTATGCCGTTCGCCAGTGAGGATTTGCAGGAACTTCTGTCACCATTACAACCTCTTGAAGATGTTTTCATCCTTCACGATCTCGCCCTGATTCCACAACTGACGGGAGTCCAAATAGAAAGTCGCGATCTACAGGAAAAATATCTGAGTGAACAGTTTTTGCAATTTCTGGGAAATCAAAATACATCGAATAACAAGAATGAAAACGGAAAACTTCTCAAAAAGCTGGAGGACGAGAGGGATATCCACGGCAAGCCGCTCGAGTCAGAAGACCAGGTTCCCGAGCTAAAGCCACAGGACGT
>JALWSL010000507.1:2929-4391 GCA_027080405.1 Planctomycetaceae bacterium | reverse complement strand
TGCAACCGAGTTATGTGATGTGGATGTCTGACGTGAATGCAGATGTTTCAGGTTTGAACAAGCTTTGTCTGCGAAATTTGCGTGTAGGCCACGCATAAAAAAAGAGCCGGAATTGGTATTCCGACTCTATGAGAACTGTTCTCGTAACAACCGTTAGCGACTCAGGAACGCCACGACCTGCCCCACATCGACGGGAAGACTGACATCGTCATAGGTAGGCAGTGAAGTCACGATTGCTTTCAGCTCTTTTTCGTCGAAGGAAATCCAGTCGCAACCCTCTGTATGGTGGTTATCAACAACTTCCCGATACATTTTCTGCAGATTGGGGCGGTTTCTGAGTGTGATCACGTCACCCGGGTTCACCATGATGGATGGCTTGTTGACAGTTCGCCCGTTCAACTGGAAATGGGAGTGGACGATTCCCTGTCTCGCCTGGGGTCGGGTTTTGGTAAAACCGGCCCTTCGAACGACATTATCGAGACGACGCTCACACAGGATGAGCAGATTTTCCCCGGTGTTTCCCTTGAGGCGACGCCCTTCCTTGAAGTATTTGCGCAACTGACGCTCGCGGAACCCGTAATAGTATTTGATCTTCTGTTTTTCAGTCAGCGCCAGACCGTAGTTCGTCGGTTTTTTCCGCCGAGTGTGCATCCCGGGGGGAAAATCCCGTTTCTCAAAAGCTCTCAGTGCCCCTGCACTTTCAAATACTGCTGCTCCCAAACGCCGGTTAATTCGGGCTTTCGCACCGGTATAATGCCCCATCAGTTACACCTCGACTGAACTAACATAATGACCTCATTGATAGACAAACTTACTGTCATAAGGCGAGACGAACCAAACCATACGCACCAACCTAGCGTATGATGGGCCGCCCACCAATCCTGAAAAACAAACGAGAGTTATCCCCGATCCGCTTTCAAGCGTCAACCGTCTGACGGAAAGAATAGCAAAAAAGCTCTAATTCTTTGCAAATATCTGCGGAATTGTCAGACGGGAATTCAGGATAACCTGTGGCATTGAGTATTCAACTGAACATCTTGGAATGTCCAGCCAATCCTGTCGGGAAGGAGTCTGATAGCCGCCGTAGAAACTGAAGGCGAAACGGAAACCCTCTTCCTGAAGAATTTGCTTTGTTTCGGAAGTAAACATGTGGGCCTGACCGACCGGGTAACCGAAACAGAGTGGTGCGGTTCCGAGTTTTTCGGTTAATCGATCCCGGCAGCCTGCAATTTCTTCACGTTGGCGGGAAGCGGGAATCTGGGCAAGAACGGGATGATTCACCGTATGGCCTCCGAATCCCATTCCAGCCTTGTACATTTCCTGAATCATTTCCCAATTCATCCAGAGACCACCTGCCAGACTCGCAGGAGATCGCCCTGAGCCTGTCATTGTAGCCAGATCATCAAGATAGTTTTCTGTTTCATTTGCCTGTAAAGTCCAGTATTTTCTGACAGCAATTCCA
>JALWSL010000507.1:0-2919 GCA_027080405.1 Planctomycetaceae bacterium | reverse complement strand
GGCCAGGATAATCTTCGTCGGCAGGCAATGGTTCATCGAACCAGTTGTTCGCGGGAATCGCTCTCACCCGAGCGTGGCGGATCATCCAGGCGATTTCATCCCACCACGCCACTCGGGGGCTGTCGATGAAGCTGGTTGCGACGAAAAAAAGAGCGGAGGCATTGCACGATTTGAGTACCGGGAATGCCAAATCGAAATTGTCGCGATAACAGTCGTCGAACGTGAGCAGAACGTGCTTTCCGCGTGGAGATTTCAATGCCGATTCCAGGTCATCTGTTGTGATGAGGTCACAGCAGGACTGAAAAGAACGGATCTGCTTTTCGAGTCTCTCCTGAGAGGCACTAAAAAGATTGCGGTCAAATTCGCAACTCAACGGGTCGCCGATTCGGTGGTAATTCAATACAAGCAGGCCCGACCAGCTATTCCAATGACGCAGCAGGCGGTTGGCTCCCGAATAATCGAGAACACTGGCCAGAAATTGCTTTTTCCCGGAAGGGAATAATTTGCGGATCAACTGCCTCTCCATTTTCCCGTGGTGTCTACGCCACCAATCTCCAGTTGGTTGTACGATTCGCAACGGCGTACCAACTGTAGCATATTCAACAAGGCCTGCATGCAAAACAGAATGCGTCACCCCGTACGGACATCAGACTGATGCGGTGCAGACACAGGCTTGCCCAGATTACAGCATGTCTACAACCTGTTGGTCTACAACCTGTCTATCAGCAGTGAACCGTACAAACTTTAGCGAATAAACACAAACTCTTTCACGTTGAACATGATATGACAAACATCGCTCCAGACATCAACTTCACTCCGGCCGGTTTGCAGTTCATTTCTCACAAACCGGGTGATCTTGTCGATTTCAGGTTGTGTCAGTTCTCGAGAAAAAGCCTGGAGATAGATGCGTTGGATCAATTTTTCCGGCGATCTCTTTTTCCCCTCAAGCAGCGTAACTGCCCAATGGTGTGCCTGCTGTACCGCAAACTGGTTATTCAGCATTGTCAGCGCCTGAGCCGGTACGTTGGAAACAGATCGCTGCCCGGTCGTAGTGGTGGGCAGGGGATAATCGAAGGCCAGAAATAAGGGCGTGAGAAAATTACGCCTGACATTGATATAAATGCTCCGGCGTCCATTACCATCAAGTGGCCCTGAAACAGGGGGGCGTCCCCGTCCCAGCATGAACGGCGTCAGGTAGGGAGGGACCGAAGGACCATACATCTGCGGATTCAGTCCACCGGCAACCGTTAAAATGGCGTCTCGAATCGCCTCGCCCTCCAGTCTGCGAACGGGCATGCGATGCCAGAGCCTGTTTTGTGGATCCTTTTCCAGGGCATCTGCCCTCAATTTGCTACTCATGCGGTAGGTTGAAGTATTCAGCATCGCGCGGTGCAACCACTTGATACTGCAATCATGGCTGCGAAATTCGCTTGCCAGGTAATCGAGCAGTTTCGGATGGCTCGGCGGTATTCCCATTTTCCCGAAATCATCGGGAGTGGCAACCAGCCCCCGTCCAAAATGATGTTCCCAAATGCGATTGACAATTACCCGGTCGAACAGGGGGTTCTGCCTGGAGACAATGCTTCGGGCAATTTCCAGGCGTCCGCTGGAATTCTGCGGAATCGCATCTTTTTTGCCTCCAAAGAGTTCCAGAAAACGGCGGGGGATTTCTTCAGCAGGTTTTTTGGGGTTTCCTCGAATCAGGTGTGGTGAATTCACACCCGACCCCTCTGTCGTCGCCAGCGCCAGGTTCGGTTTTCCCAGTTTCGATTCGAGTTCTTTCAGTTGCAAGTAAAAGCGATCAAGCCACTCGGGACGCTCCGTTTTCATGCCACTTTGCTTCAGTTGCTTGAGCATCCAGTTGATTAGCGTCCGCTGCTGTCGATCGAGTGACGCTGAATCGTCTTTGCAGGCCCGATATTGATCGATGGCCTGTTGGAACAGCAGGCGATATTGATCCTTGAGGCCGGACAGGGAGCGAATCTGATTCTGTTCAAGGATGTCTGTCAAGCCGGGCAGTGGTCGCTCGGTTTGAAGTTGATCGCCCGAAAAGCGAATCTGATCAATCTGCACAAATCCTTCTTCTTCGTCAAAGATTTCGATATAAGCACGGTGTCCGATCCATTTTTGCACATTCTGTCGCATCCAGCGAGGCTGATCCGCAACAGGGATTTGCAGAGATAACCCTCCATAGATCGGGTCTTTGATAAGCTGGAAGCCATCCACAATCAGATTGATTTGACCAGCCTTCAATTGCCCGCGGTGTCGTTTTATCGTCAGACGATTTCCCGAGGATCGGCACAAATGGTAATCGATAAACGGTTTGTCGATAATGAACGTGGGAGAGCGGAGAACGCCGTAACTGCGACCGCTCGCTGTTCCGGAATGCAACGTATTGTTCCCGTGCACCGCCAGAACCGGCTTCCAGGGATCAGAACCTGTAATCAATGTTTCCCCCGAATGTTCCGGTTGCAGAAATGCCTGGCCGTAGCGGCTCCAACCGGCAGGAAGCCCGTGGGCGAAATTGGCGTAAACGACGGACTGTTCGGCTGCTCTGCTTTGTTGTAATTTTCGTGCCTGTAGCTGACTTTGAATCTGGTTTTTCTTCAGTGATATTTCTTTCGCATCGTTCAGTGACCGAAACTGCTTCCAGATGTAAAGGGGATGTTCGAGCCGATTCAGCTCTGGTGCATTCCAGTCGACCAGCGCGTCATTCTGCATCAGTTCATTCAGAAATTGCTGCAACTGATCGGCACTGAATTCGATCAGTGCTGTACGGTACTCCTTTTTTAATTGGTGAATCTGCTGAATTGTCTCATCGAGCGGTTCCTGTCTGCGGATGTCGGCGTAATGTCTGCGGGAACTCTCCATGACGCCGGAAAGAGCATAATAATCCTTGATCGAAATTGGATCGAACTT
>JALWSL010000506.1:2740-4397 GCA_027080405.1 Planctomycetaceae bacterium | reverse complement strand
TTGATCCAATAGTTGCTGTAGTCGTTGAACAAGAGCCTCACGAAGACGGCGATCTTTGATTCGTAGGAATAAACTTTCGATCTTCAACTGCACATTCTGATCAATCTTGTCTTGAACTTTTTGTCTCAGTTCCTCCCATTTCGGCCGATCATCATCCGGAAGAAATGCTGGCATCTCCCGTAATTGTCTGATCAACTTATTTGGATCGGCATCCATCTCAAACCCAATCTGTAACTTGGAAAGCTTCTCGCGCGCCATTTGTTGTTCTGCCTGCACGAATTGATCTAATTGCGCTTTCACCTGATCAAGATTTGCCTTTCTGGCAGGGGAAAGCACTCGTTGGAATTGCATCGCTAGGGTATCGACTTGGATCTTGAGCCCATCGACATCTGCTGGAGAGCGCGGCGACTGGCGTGCGATTTGATCAAGTGCGTTGAAGAACTGGATGATGCCATCGATCTTTCCTTGAGCATCAGCAAGTTTTTGATCCCACACTGTATTCTCATAACGACTTTTGATCTGCAGAAGTTTATCTCGCCACGCATTTGCCTGCTGAAAAGACCGCACGCTGTCGAGATTCGATATATGATCAGCAGCCGCCTTCTCCAATTTCTGAATCTCAGCCTCGATATGCGAGAGTTTATCGTTGATCAGGTTCATAGTCGAGTCAGAGAATCCCGACATCTGTCTCAATTCATCATGGTATTCATAAAGCTGTTGCAATGGCGCCCGAACAGTCATTGCCCGTACTTTCGCTCGAATAGGCTCCTCTTCCGCCTCTCGCTCCAACCGTTTTTTGTTTTCATCAAGTTTCTCAATGGCTTTTTGTACACACTCTCGCAAAGCGGGGGATTTCTGCAACCGTTTTTGTTCCCGGAGCAATATCTTTCGGTAATGCGAGTAATCCTCAAGAGAACGTAGCTGGGAATATTGTTCGCAAATCATTTGGGTGACTTCATTGAGCCGCTTTTGAAGCAAGGATTGAAGTATTTTGAGCTCCTTTCCTTTGGGTTGCACCAGAGTTGGGCGAGGCAGCTCTTTCAGTTGTTTGTGTGCTTTTACGAGCTCATCAACCGTGAGAGCCCCAAAAATAACCTTGAGTATGTTCTCCGATTTGCGATCATACTCTTCAGCAATTCGCACGGCTTCATCCAATGCTTCTGCTGTTTTGCGCGCCTCCTCTCTCAACTGCTCAGAACCACGCTCGCCATTGGCAAATTCCCACAACGTTTGAGCATAGTCAGACGCTTCCTCTTTACCAAGTCCCCCTGCCTGTGCGATACCGATAATCTGACGCACCTCTTCTTCAATTTCCTCTGGCTTGCGTCGGGCAATGGCGAAACTTTGAGTGCAAACACGCTCATAAAACGTTTTACCGCTTCGATCTTTAAGCAGCTTCACCAATTCCTGGTGCCCAACACGGCGTCCTTCCTTGGTAAGTTGGATGTCAGACTGATGATAGCCATACCATGCGGCAAAAAGCAACAACAAAGTGTGATAGTCGTATCCGTAGGGAAGGTTGAACAGCTCTTCTAGCAGCGGACAGATCAATTGGCTGGCCCCATTAGGATTGAAATATTCATCCAAAGTTTGCCAGGCCCGTCGCAACCCCGCGTCCCCCGGGACCCGGATGGAGTGATCGGGAGTTAATATCTGC
>JALWSL010000506.1:977-2730 GCA_027080405.1 Planctomycetaceae bacterium | reverse complement strand
CCACCGATTTATCAGAAAACGCGTGACCATATCTTTGGCCATAGAATTAGTTGCCAGAGAAGGCTCCCAAGCTGCACTGTTATTCTGGAATAACATGCCAGCAACAGTTTTCACCACACCGCGTAGTTTGGTCGAGGTTAGCTTGTACTGAGTGAAGAATTCAGGTGGACGATAGGGGTAAGCAACCCAATAGAGTTCGTTGATAATTGTGATAAGTATCAATCGGCGTAGCGCCCGAATCGGCGTCTGATAGGGTTGAGGAACAACTACGCTGTCTACCGTGCGTAAAGTAGAGGTGTAATTCTGAGATTCACCCCTTAATTTGGTAAGCGCTCGCATGATGTCTACGTCCACTCTGTTGATCTCGGCATTGTACATCTCAGAGCCAGCCTCATCACGATCCGTTTGTGAGAATTGCTGTAATGCCCATTTACGCTGATAGGCCTTTAAAAGCTGTGGCGTGGGCTTTTCGGGCGAAATCATGACGACCGGAGATGGATGTTCGCCCGGAAAAGCCTCTTTCAGGATCCTCGCGGCTTCAAGCCGATATTTTTCCACCTCTTCCTCGTCGCGAGCCAGAAGCCAGAGCACATATCCCCTTGGAGCTTCCTGCACTGTCCCCCGCACGATTTTATAGCGCTTTACTAGTCGTCCTAAATTTTCGACAGTAAACTGATCTTGCGTAAAGATGAACTCTTCCGCTGCCCAATCCGTCGGATGCCCCCAATTCACCCTGATATCAATCCGAGATTGGATTCTGGGATCACGATTCATCCGCACAAGCATGTCCCAATCCCAGGTGAGATCATCAAGGTATCTTTGGATTGTACGCTCCAAGACCTGCGGATTGGCGGAAGCTGGCCAGAAAGAATACTCCTTTCGAATAGGATTCCAACGGATGGCATTCAATTCAACCAGAGATTTAAGCGTCGATTTCAGATCCTCAATTTCTAGACCCGACATCTCCGTAAGCAACTCAAGCTGATCGTAACCAGTTGCCTTGATTTCCGCGATATTTTGCAGGAGCAATGCCTTTAGCACTACCTGCTCTGTCTCCGTGATCTCCTTTCCCACAGTTTGAACGGCGTTCTTATAACTGATGAAATAATCGCCCGCCAGCCGTTCCCCAAAATAATCCACCAATTCCACTGGAATCACCCAGTTGAGCGTCCCATTTTCAGTAACAACGTACTTATCTTTCTTTCTGTCTAGCTGTTCGAACACAAATCCCAGAACATTCCGCGGGTTGCCCGGCACAGCCGACATGCGAATATTGCAAAGCAAGGCTGTTGTCAATGGATGCAGAGGATAACTGCCCTTGGTCACCGTTTCCTGGAACTGAGTAAGAGTCCATTGCAATTCTTGATCATAACGCTCAGAAAAACTGTTGTATGCGATGCTGCTAGCGCTGTAGACAGTACCCCGGATGCGATTGTGCTGAAGCAATTTAGCCCATTTCTCTTCTGATTGCTTTAGGTAAGAGTCGATCACACTTTCCAAAACCGAATAGAGCTGATAGCGCTTGGGGAGACGCGTTAATTCTCTCAACAGGCTGGTGCGCGCTTGGCTATTCATTGCAAGGCTTTCTGCTAAGGCAATGGGATCATGTTGAGCAAAGGCAAGGAAAACAGCCTTGCCGCGATGATTGGAAATACCATTCAGCAGGTCTTGTAAGTTGCCTGATTCACCTCGCTCGGCATAGTTTTCCACGAAAAGACTGAATTCGTCCAAGAGCCCCAGCCAGCCCCCGACA
>JALWSL010000506.1:0-967 GCA_027080405.1 Planctomycetaceae bacterium | reverse complement strand
CGCCGCCGAAATCAGGCCGTACCCCTGTGAGATGGCGCACTGTTTTAACGCAAATATCATACACTGAGGTGCGTTTTTCTTGAAGATAACGGAGAAGCAGCAACACATCGGCGTCGTCTTGTTCCAGAAAGGCATTGGCCTTTTCCAGTTCTTCGCCGGAAAGCTTTTTGAAGAATTTTTCCGCCTCAGCAAACCAAAAGGGCAACGTAACATCTTTTGTCGCCTCGTGTTCGTGCAATGCTTTTTCCAGGCCTTCCAAAAACTGAGATTTCAGCCTCCTCGATTTATCTCCTCTCAAACGCACCACCAGGAATTCACCGCGGCTTTCTTTGAAATCTTTCAATTTCTTGGCCCGCGCTGGCATGTTATAGGTGCGGGCGATTTTCTTTTGTAAAATCCTAATTTCTTCTGAGTTTACCGGTTTGCTAAAGAAATTGGCCAAAGCCAGAGCGAAGTGGGTTTTCCCATGCCCATAGTCCGCGACTAGCACATACCTGTTTTCGCGACCATGAATCAGGTAAGCGTCCACGATTTTATCCAACATGCGTAAGGATGCAATCCTCCGAACTTCCCTTGCATGATCGATAGCCGACCTAGTTGTAAACAGATAGCTATTCAGCAGCCGCCTGTTCCTTTTTGGATCGTCGTAATAATCCAGTTGCACATCAGAAACGAATTCAGCCTGTTCATCAAGATGAACCAGATCTTGAATTTTGAACATCAAGTTATTACTGAGCATAGGGGGCACCTCGAAAAACGAATCATAGAGTTTCGGCCAGCCGTCCGGCTAGTCGCCAGTCTTCAAGAAAATCGTCAGAAGGAAGAAGTTCGGTCGCCTTTTCAGGAATGGGAAAAAAGAAGCCTTTGGAGCGATGCGGAAAATCACGAAAAATCGCCCGCCAAGTTTTTTCGCGTTCACCTATAGGGAGCTTCGCCAGCAGAAGATCAAAATTATAGATCATAATAA
>JALWSL010000505.1:1419-4397 GCA_027080405.1 Planctomycetaceae bacterium | reverse complement strand
GGTCGACGTATCAACGTCAAGCCTGCTGAATCGGAAAATTCGTAGACTGATCCGATCGAAACAAACATGGAGAGGGCTGCGCAGTTCAGGACTGCGTAGCCTCTTTTCTTTACAGAACCCGCAAAACTGCCCTCGCAATTTATTCTGCAATGAAATAAAACACCTTTCGCGGGCCTTGTCCAGATATTGTTTGAGGCTGTCTCTTCCACTCAACGGCCCTGTCTGGTTCTCTTCAACCTAAGGAAATAGCATGCAGCATGGCTTTTTGGGTTACGATTCCTCGTTTATGCTCGATTTTGTCGTCTGCGCATTGGTACTTGTCGTTCCGATTCTTGTTTACAGCATTTGGTTGGTCAAGTTCAGGAGGAATTTTGCGACTCACCGGTTGCTTCAATTGTTATTGGGGGGCATCCTGCTGGTTGCGGTAATCGCCTTCGAAGTTGACATGCGGTTACACGGCGGTTGGGAAAAGATCGTCAATAAGGATCCGGAATCGCCGCGCCTCACAACAGAGCAGTTGGCTCAAGTAAGCCAGATCCTGTCGATTCATCTGATTTTTGCGATTTCGACTCCTGTTCTATGGGCTACCACCCTCTTTCTGGCGACAAGAAAATTCCCGAAGCCGATTCAGCCTGGTGAGCACAGTTCACAGCACAAACTGCTCGGCTGGCTCAGTGCGATTGATCTGACATTCACATCAATCACCGGATTGGTCTTCTACTATTTCGCATTTATGAGATAAACCGGGACAACTACCAGGGTAATACGAAATACAAAATGGCAATTGTTTAATCGTTTCAGCTTCAAGCCAAAATGAAGCTGATGTATGACGCATCAGGTGTAGTGGGCGCCAACGCAGCCTGTTACGAAGACACAAATCGCAACAACAGATCCTGAAAGGGCAGCCAGACAGGCCCGAGATGGGCCTTTGCGTGACTATTGAGTGACTATGCAGAGAATACTTTCGATTTCCGGTTTACGGGCAGTTGCGGGGGATGGACTTGACCCCGCTTTTCTTGCCGAGTTTGCCAGTGCTGTTGGCACGATTGCCCAAGGGGGCAAGATTGTTGTTTCCCGCGATGGACGCTCAACCGGCAATATGGTGAAACAGGCCGTCCTGGCTGGTTTGACTGCGACCGGGTGCCAGGTTCTCGATGCGGGAATCGCGACAACGCCTACCTGTGGGGTTCTCGTCACGGCATTGGGGGCAGCAGGAGGCATACAGATTACCGCTTCCCACAATCCCATTCCCTGGAATGGACTCAAGCCATTCGATTCAGAGGGGAGCGTTTATAATCGCGAGCAAGGAGAAAAGTTGCTCTCACTGCTCGAATCGAAGGAATTCCGATTCGTTCCCTGGGATCAAATAGGAACGGTCGAACAGATTGACGCACCCGCGCAGCCTCATTTTGAACGCGTATTCAACCTTGTCGATGTTGACGCAATTCGCAAGAGACGATTCAAGGTTGTCCTCGATTGTAACCGCGGTTCCGGGGCGGTCGCAACGCCGAATCTGCTCAAGCAGTTTGGCTGTGAGGTGACAGTACTGGGGGGCGAACCGGATGGTCAGTTTGAACATACTCCCGAACCGCTGGCGGAGAATTTGACTTCGCTTTGCAAAGCTGTTTGCGAATCGGGAGCTGATATCGGTTTTGCTCAGGATCCTGATGCGGATCGCCTGGCGATCATCGATGAAAAAGGGAATTACATCGGCGAGGAGTTGACGTTAGCCCTGGCAACCGATCATGTGCTCGGACGGACTCCCGGTCCGGTGGTCGTGAATGGTTCGACGAGTCGCGTGACAGCGGATATCGCCCAAAAATATGGGTGCGACTTCTACCGCTCGTATGTCGGCGAAGCGAATGTCGTCTCCAAAATGAGGGAAGTGAACGCGATTATTGGAGGGGAAGGAAATGGTGGCGTGATCGAACCAAAAGTCGGCTACGTTAGAGACAGCTTTGTTTCTATCGCTTATGTGCTCGACGGTTTGGCCAGTCGAGGAGGCACGCTTTCAGAATGGACAGAGTCGATTCCGAGCTATTCGATTGTCAAATCCAAATTGAGCTGCCCACAAAATCTGGTTCAGGATGCCTGTTGTGCATTGAAAAAAAGTTTCCCCGATGCCGACGCAACCGAAGGGGATGGATTGCGGCTCGATTGGGAAAACAGTTGGGTGCAGGTGAGAGCCAGCAATACCGAGCCGATCATCCGGGTTATCGCGGAAGCCCCCGAACCGGACGAGGCAGAGCGTTTATGCCAGACCGCTCAACAAAACATCCGCCAGGCGATTGGCCTGTAACTCACACACCTGTTGTCGCTATTGTTCTCATGTTTTCTGTCGCTGTGAATCACTTGCCCACCGGCAGGTATTTCGGCGTCTCGTCTACTGTTTCGAATGGAGCTTCTCAAGGAATTCTCGCAATCTGGTAACGTGTTTCTCCACCAGTTCCGGGACGGTTGAGCTGAGGTCGTTGAGATCGTTGCGGTCTTCCGGCTTCAGGTAATATTTTGCGGACATGGTCGATATCGCTTCATTGACTTCATTGGCGTTGTTCGCTTCTGTTTCGTTCGCATCGTTCGTCATGACGGTCAACTCCGACGGCGTTCGCAGTCCAACTCGATGTTCATCAAGGAGAAACAGTTGGCGTTCCTGTTGCTGATAGATTCCTGTCAACAATGAATGCGGGATCGAATTGGCGGGAATCTTACAGTTCAGAAGTTCAAGAATTGTCCAGTGGATGTCCTGCGATACAGTGAGTGATTGGCCCCGCTGTGGATAATCATCGGGAAGATCATTGCCGGAAAGAATCAGTGGTCTCCACAGCTTTCTGCTCAGGCTCTGTCGCAATTGCTCCGCGTAAACAGAAGACGTGTCCCCTGATAACTCTTCCGGAAGTATCCCCTGCTCGGAAGTGATTAACCAGGCGACCGGAAAATCGCCAAGATCATCGAGGTGCCCCCGCAATCGGGCAATCATG
>JALWSL010000505.1:0-1409 GCA_027080405.1 Planctomycetaceae bacterium | reverse complement strand
CTTTCCAGTTGGTTCGCCCTGCCAGAAGAATCTGCTTTAATCTTTGTTGCAAGTTGCAGCCACAGAAGATGGCTTCCCTTTCGCACGGTGCTGTGAAAGAAATGTTGAATCTGTTCAGAAAACTGGGCGTCCGATTCGTCTATCTGTGTCAGTTCGATGTGATTCAAAGCGAGGATTTTGCCCAGTTCATTTTTCGAAGTAGGCCCTTGCTCCAGGAAAGGTTGACCGGAGAGCCAATCATTCCTGGCGGTATCGGGGAACGATGCCGACGAGTAATGTTCGTCGAAGACGACGCCATCCAGAGCCAGTTTATCCAGATGTGGTGTCTGCGTTTCCCGATTTCCATAGCAGGCCAAATCGGTTGGGGCGAGACGATCGACGGTAATGAAAAAGAGGATTTTCCTCGGCATAAGAATTAACGCCCCGCATCGGGAGAGGGAAGTTCGCCCCGTTTCCAGCGTGCCGCTTCTTCGCTCTCTGGAGAGATAGAACGGACTTTGACTCGGAAGGAATTGGAGGAGCCGAACCGTCGCCCGGGAGCAACTTTATCTGCGTACTTTCTGACAAGAGGAACCAGTTGTTTTGAGGAAACCTCGGGCAGTATCCATTGGGCGTAAAGGCCGGCATCGGTGATAACAACAATAGAAAACGTCAGACTGCGAAATGGATTGATGTTTCTCATTCGTCCTTCAACTTCCAGTAACCCGCCCAAATCCTGTCTGTTTGTGGCGGTCAATTCGAAATCGGCAAGAGCACGTTGCGCGTGCAGATAACCGGGGCGTTCTTCTTTTGGGGGAGGCACTTTTCTGCGACGATAAGCGAGACGAATGGCTTGTTCAAACTCCCTCTTCAAGGCATCAATATCCTCCCCAAAATAGCGAACGAATTCTTCCTGGCGTGTAGTTGTTTCCTGCTTGGCCAACGGTTCTATCTCTGAAAGATGCCTGACGTACGCGGTATATTGTTTGGGGTGTTTGGTGACAAGTATCCAGTGCATCGACCAGGCGTGACAGTAGGCTTCTCCGGCCAGGATATCGCCTCGGAAGGCCTTGTCGTCTGAAATAAGTTGGGCCCACGTCAGATGCCGGGCGGTTTGGGCCATTTTCGCATAACGCTGATGCACCTTAGTCGGCCCCGCACTGATCCGATCGCTGTTCGATTCGAAACCAGAAGCGATTCCTTCATTGAACCAGGCCGGTATCGGAGCAAGCCGTTTCAATACACCGCGATTATAAACCTGTTGATGGATGGCTTCGTGCAGCGGAACTTCAAACGTGTGGCACTCCGTCATTCGAATCGCCAGATAGTTGGTGAGACCGTTATAGAATCCGGATATGTTTCTGGCAGATAGCCCCTGTCCCTGCATGATTTTTTCTGCATACGCATCAAAGTCGTCATCGGATTCAAAA
>JALWSL010000504.1 GCA_027080405.1 Planctomycetaceae bacterium | reverse complement strand
ATGCCAGAGATGGTCGCAGGCGAGACCACCTTGGGTTCCAAAAAGTATTGAATACAATTTCCCGCTCTCTGGAATCGGAATACCAGCAAGGCAAAGACGTTTTTCGCCGTCGAACAGACTTCTCCCGATTTACCTATCAGTCCCAGTTGAGCCCTTCCCGTGTGTTGACTTACGACGTGTACATCAGGTCGCTGCTTAAGCTTGATCGGCAACGGCTGTCAAAATTGATTGATACGGCCCAAAAACTGTGCGACCAGGAAAACGAGGAAAAGGATCCAATAGGTAGAGTTCGCCTGATACGTAACTATCTGCGCGATTCCGGAGAATTCAGGTATACTCTCGATCTATCGATTACTGACCCGAGCATTGATCCGATTGAAGACTTCCTGTTCAATCGCAAAGCCGGGCACTGCGAATATTTCGCTTCTGCAATGACTTTGATGCTCCGGGCCGTAGGAGTGCCAGCACGATTGGTTACAGGATTTTCAGCGGGACAATGGGATGAAAAGTCGCAGCGGCTTCTGATCGAACAACGGCATGCCCATGCCTGGACGGAGGCCTTTGTCAATGGGCGATGGTTGGTGGTCGATGCAACCCCGCCTTCCTACTCTCAACAGCAAAACAGTTCAACTGCGTCTACTTTTTCGTGGAAGGCGATTCAGGGAAAGCTGTCATCATTTTGGCAGTCTTATGTTCTGGGAATTTCTCTGGCCAGGCAGGAAGAAAGCATCTATACTCCGTTGGGCGAGCGGGTACGGGCCGCCTATCTGGGTGCAAAGAACCTGACTGACTCTCTTCTTCCGGAATCGGCTTCTCAAAGTCGATCGGGCGGTGAAACGCTGCGAGTCGTGCTTTCAATTCTGGTTCTCTTTCTGCCGATTATTTTGCCCATCGTTATGTTTGTACTCTTTTACTACAGGCGCCAACTTTATTCCCGACTGAAAAAAATATTGCCAGGCCGAACCAGACGACGCCAGAAAAAAATCATGTTGCTTTTCTTTCGTCAGTTTCTCGATCTGGCGGCTGAACACGGCTTGCGAAAACGTCCTGAGCAGACCGCGCGAGAGTTTTCCGAACTCTTTACAAAAACATTTGGCGGCCAGTTGAATACCGTTTCCCTTCAGCAATTACCGGATTTACTGACAAAGTCCTATTATCAGGCACGTTTTCGCGGCAATAAGCTTTCAGAGCAGGAAATCGACAAATGGAAAAGAGAGATTGACAAATTGGCCCAAGCCATGAACAGGCAGCAATCACATTGAAAACGCCATTTACAATGCGCTGGTTCTGGATGATTTGACTTCCCCGGTCGGTAAAGGTGAGTTACTGGGTGTACCTCAAAACCTGGCCGCCTGTCTTCCTGGCGGTCGTTTTGTTACATCCGAATCAGGGAACTCATTCGCAACTTTCACTGATAGAATCGATAATTCCACAAAAGCAATGAGCGAAACGACGAATCAGAATTCCAACGATGACGAAAACAGACAGGCCCTGCAGAAAATTGTTGATCGTTGTGAACAGGTTATGGCTCACGCCTGGATGGTAAGAACGTTTGTCAAACATTCGGAAGAAGTAGAAGACTTTCCCGAACTCATGGGGATTGCCCGTACTGTTTTCGATATTTCCCGAGCATTGGAAACGTGCCGAGATGATCCGGCAAAGTACCTGAAAATGCTCCGCAAGAA
This sequence comes from Planctomycetaceae bacterium, assembly GCA_027080405.1. Taxonomy (GTDB): domain Bacteria; phylum Planctomycetota; class Planctomycetia; order Planctomycetales; family Planctomycetaceae; genus Rubinisphaera. Next base: position 2,717 of record JALWSL010000504.1, on the reverse strand, counting down.
GATCTCAAAATTGAACAGGGCGAGTCTCGCTTTCGAAAAAGACGCTCCGCTTGCCTCCACGCACACCAACTTTCAGCAGGCGGTCTGTTCTATTAAAGCCTGCTGTGAACAACTCCAGCACTATCTGGATGAAGGCACCAGCCTGTTGGGCTGAGCCCGGTAGGTCTCGTATTCCCAAACAGTTCTCCAAACAGACGACAAAGCAAATGCCCTGCCCTGCTTTTATGGAACGGGCTCAATTGTAATGACACGGGCAGTCGGACGGGCACGATCAATCAGAAGTGGTTTCTCGGAAATTTCTTCTGCCAAATTTCCAGCCGCATCCCGTGCAACAATTTTCAGATACAATTTTGAGGGAGCATTGCGGGGAATGCGGAACGAATGCGTTCCTACATTTTTCAATGCTCCTTCGGCCTGCTCCCAAGGGCCTAAACGACTGACAGAATAGAAAATGGAAATCGGTTTCTCAGCAGGATAGTTATCAGCATATTGCCACTGAACGGTAACCGTATCGATCCTTTCCCCGCGTCCCTGAAAGCTGTTTAATAGCTGGATGTGAGGTTTGCTGGAATCGACAATGAGATCGATTTGAGGCTTTTGCCCCGGTTGTGGCGGAGGTTCTGCATTACCAACGCCGCTATGAATACGAAAATGAAATCCGTAACGACCATCCTCGGGAACCTGAACGGTCATCGGGCTTTTCAAATCGGCATCGACACCATACCGCCACCACTGTTGACCGTTATCCTGAGTGACAAACAGCTCCACCACGCTGACGCCAGACGGCCCGACCCCGGCAACCTGATAGTCAATCTCGAACTGATGCGAATTCATATATCGTGTTGTTTCCAGATTGTGGTAAGTTGGTTGAGATACTTGTGCGGCAGACCTGTCAGAAGAAATGTTTTCGACAGGTGGTCGTTCAATGCTACCTGCTGCAGAATTGCCAGTTGCTGTTGGGGATACCTGAGAATTACCCGATGGAATCGAATTTGCGTCCACCTGTCCGGGCAGCGTCAGGATCGGCTGAGTCGCGTGCTCCTGCCTGGCAGAAGAAAGTCGAATCGAAGACGGGGTTTCATCCATAACAGGGATTTGGTTACGAGTACCGTTGGCACTGAAATCAGACCTGGCCAATTGATTAGCCTTGTCGTTCTGCTCTGGCTTGGCGGCAGTCAATTTGACTATTTTTTCAGTTACATTCCCGGCTGCATCAACAAAGCGGCCACGAATCTCCGGATATTGCCCTGTCCGAATTTTCCAGGAAGTTCTTCCGGCCAACTTCTTTTTTACGTAAACACGGTTCCATGGGTCCTCACTACTGTTGCGAAATGACAAGTCAAGTGAATTCACAACAGGGTGTGCATCTGAAACCTTCCAGCTCAATTCCAACTGACGTCCCGGTTTGAGGGAAACTTTCAGATCCATTTTGGCAGGCGTGCGGTCAACAACAATTTTCAATCCAGGAGGGTTAAGTGACGGTTCCGGGTGCATTACCTGCTCGGCATCACTGACAGCAACGGAAAACCAGTATTCGCCATCTGAATCCGGCTGGAAGATAAACTGACTCTCACTCAGTTCGGCTGTTGCAATCTGCCTCCAGCTTTGTCCCTGGTCACGGGAAAGAAACAGGTGTACTTTTTGTGCGTTAAGCCGTTTCAGTTCCTGCTGATCAAAACGGAACGGTATTGAGAACTGCCTGCGTGAAGTAATTATTTCAGAATGCGCGGCAGCCTGAACCGAAACATCGGCGAACCCGAAAATTGAATGTAACGCCGCCAGCACAGACAGATACAGGAACTGCCTCATAACTCCCCCCTCTAACGGTTGAGGCCTCTGTTAAAAGAAAACCGGATAACCGTCGCTTTTATTAAACCAACCAAAGCGTTCCCCAACGCCGGTGAGAAGACTCAACCATTTGCCACGTCATGCTTTCCCATGCAACATGAGCGCGAAATGATCCCTCGTCATTCCCTGTATCGAGTGTATCGGTTATTCCGGATGCGCAGCTTGAAGCGAATGTACCAGAGAGGCCCCAAAGTTGAGTCCCGGAATCGACGCCGGGCAATCCGAGTATTCATATGTTTACATTCTGCTGCATCAACGAATGAAACCTGAAAGGTAATTTAGTATGATCGGGGTTGTCGATTCGGCTTTTCAGAATCATCAGAGCCACTGGTTCGGGCTTGATGTGCTCGTGGCTTTTTGTGTCTTTTTGATTTTCCGTTAATTTCTCGTTAATCACAGGATGCAGTGATGAGTTGTGGGGAACGTCAGAGGAAAACTTGGCAGAATGACGAAACTGCCATTCAACCGGGACGCCATTGAGTGAATGAATCATGACTGAAAACTTGGCAACTCTGCTGGTGATCGAAGGAACCGCTCAAGGTGCGCGTTTCGAGTTGAATGGCGAGATGCTCATTGGAAGGGGAACCCGGAATCAGATTCGCATTCTGGATACCGAGGCTTCGCGCGTTCATGCCCGCATTTCGCATGATGAAAATGGTTGGCGTCTGGAAGACCTGGGCAGTTCGAATGGCACGATCGTCAATGGAGAGTTGATTCAGTCAAGATATCTTGAATCGGGAGATCAAATCCAACTGGGGGGCAGCATCCTGCTTTTTGCTGAATCGAAAAGAGATGAATCTTCCCTTCTGGATGTCGATTTAATTGGCGGCAGTTCTTTCGATGATCATTCACAAATTATACAGACATAT
>JALWSL010000503.1:13016-16515 GCA_027080405.1 Planctomycetaceae bacterium | reverse complement strand
GCTTCAGACTTCAGTGCTTTGAACTCCAGCAATGCCAACCGGGATCTTCATGCAGATGACGAGAAGAACGCGTTGCATGAGAACACAAGTTTACTTGTGTTCGATGCAGGAAACGATACGACGATGGCTGTGCCACTCGCTTTGGTTTCGCGACTGGAAGAATTTCCACGGGATAAAATTGAGGAAAGTAGTAACGGGCCGATCATCCAATATCGGGATTCCCTGCTACCGTTGCAGTCGATTTCCGGCAACTTCGACAGTTCACTGACAACGCCGCAACCGGTCATCGTTTTCTCAGACGGTCAGAAATCGATGGGGCTGATGGTCGACGGTATTAACGATGTTGTCGATGAGCATCTTTCCATACAGGTTCAATCCAACAGGCCGGGCGTTCTTGGAACAGCCGTCATTAACGGCAAGGCAACCGAAGTGATCGATACACAACATTATGTGGAGAGGACCGATCCCGAATGGTTCCAGAACAGGGTCACTTCCCACTTGCGTGTTCTCATTGTCAACAGTTCGAACTTCTTCCGACAGATGCTCATCACTTCGCTGCGGGCAGAGAAGTTCCAGACACAGGATGCCGCATCGGCATCTGATGCCCTGAATCTGCTCGAAAACGATCACAACTTCGATGCCATCATCATCGACTATGATAACAGCGACGACGACCCGGAAGATCTGACACAGTGGATTCACAGTCAGAAACAGACCAGTGCAATCCCGGTGATCGGTCTTTGCTCACGAATCACACCACCCATTCAACAACGGGCAGATGAAGCCGGCTGTAGTACATTACTTGAGAAACTTAATATTTCTGTTCTATCGAGTGAAATACAGAATTTGTGCAACCAAAGAGAATGGAATCAGGGAGTCTCCGCATGATAGCAAGCAGTCAGGAAACAGAACAGTACGTCTCTTTTTGGGTCGATGGACAACTGCTGGGCGTTCCAGTCGGTGCCGTGCAGGAAGTTCTTAGTACACAGGACATTTCGCGTACACCCCGCTCGAAACCTGAAATCGCGGGATTGCTGAACCTGCGAGGTCAGATCGTTACCGCGGTCGATTTGCGCATGAGTCTCGGTTTGCCTCCACTGGATGAAGAAAAGTCGAGTATGAATGTCGTGCTGCGGTTTCGGGGTGAATCGTTCAGTTTGTTGGTCGACGAAGTCGGCGACGTTTTCGACGTTCCCAAAGAGGACGTTTTACCTGTACCACGTACATTGGATGCCCATTGGCTGAAAGTAACCACTGGGGTTGTTCGTCAGGAGGATCGCCTGTTTATCATCCTTGATGTGGCGAGTGTCATCGGGGTTCCCGCCGCATGACCCTGCTCTGTGCAGGCCTGGCAATTGAATACCGGAGATTTATCTAAAGGGGTATTTCGTGTCATTGAATGTTCCATTACTTCGTTCTTCGTTCGAACTCGTAGCGCCTCAGGCCGATTTATTGGCCAAGACGTTCTACGAAACGATGTTCGAAAACTACCCCGATGTGCAAGCGCTGTTTGAAGGTGTAGAACCGGAAGAACAACGGCGAAAATTGATCCAGTCGTTGATGGTGATTGTCAAATCGCTTGAACAGCCGGAGAAGCTCACTTCTTTTCTGAAAGAACTTGGCGCCCGCCATTTGGACTACCAGGTATCCAGTGTGCATTACCCCATCGTTCAGGAGTCAATGCTGATTGCGCTGGAAGAAATTGCCGGGGAGGCCTGGAACGAAGAACTGTATGACGCCTGGAAAGAGGCCCTGGAGGTCGTTTCCAATGTCATGATTGAAGGAGCTTCCGAAGCGATCTCTTCGAACGATTCGCACGCAACTGGCCCACCAGTTCAGCAAGCCGCAGATTTCGATGAGGAAATGATCGCTGAAAATACCGAGCTGCTTTACAGTGAAAAAATGAATCAGCAAGGACAGGATCAGCAAGGCGTTGCGGTCACCCAAACGGCTTCAGAATCGTCCATCACTGAAAACGACAGGAATCAATCACTTTATTCATCCGTATCCAATACGGACAATTTCGACCCTCAAACCCCGGCGAACTTAGACGCCACACAGGAGATAGAAGATATGGCTACCGACTCGGTTCAACCGGAAACAGCAGTTGAAACAAACGCAGGTTCGATCTACTTTTCGATGCTGGAAGAGATCCCCATCAACGTCATGATGACCGATCTGGATCTGAAAATTACGTATCTCAATAAAGCCTCGGAAACGACACTTCGAACGTTAAGCGAGTATCTTCCCGTTCCCGTGGATGAACTCGTCGGAACAAATATCGATATTTTCCACGAAAATCCCGCTCACCAACGGGCTCTACTGGCAGACCCTGCTAACCTGCCACATAAAGCACAAATCAGTGTAGGACCGGAAACGCTTGATCTGCTTGTAACCGCCGTACGGGACGAAAACGGCCAGTACGTCGGACCGATGGTCACCTGGTCGATCGTGACTGATAAACTTCGAATAGAAAACGAAGTGGCTCGCATGCAGAATATGATGGACAACATTCCGATTAACGTGATGATGGCCAATCGCGATCTGGAATTGGTCTATATGAACCCGGCCTCGACCAGGACTCTTAAAACGATCCAGCATCTGCTGCCGGTACCAGTAGATGAAATGATCGGTCAAAGGATTGATGTCTTCCATAAAGATCCCGAAATGCAACGCAAATTGCTGGCTGATCCCAACAACTTGCCGCACTCGACAAAAATCATGGTGGGCGACGAGCATTTGAGCCTGCTGGTTTCTGCCGTGATGGATAAAGATGGTAATTACGTCGGTCCGATGGCGACCTGGTCTGTCATTACCGAACAGGTTGTCCTGGCAAATGACTTCGAACGGGACGTGAAAGGAGTGATCGAAGTCGTCACCTCTTCCGCCACTGAAATGCAGGCCAGTGCCCAAAGCATGACAGGCCTGGCAGATGAAACGTCGAAGCAGTCTCAGCTTGTTGCCGCTGCCAGTGAGGAAGCCACCAAGAATGTGCAAACCGTTGCCTCCTCTGCAGAAGAATTGAGTGCCTCCATTGCGGAAATTGCCCGCAATGTCCAGGATTGTTCGCAAATGACTGCCCAAGCCGTCCAGGAAGCGGACAGAACAAATGAAACCATCAAGGAATTAAGCACTTCCAGTGAGGAAATTGGACAGGTCATCAAGGTGATTACTTCGATTGCCCAGCAGACCAACCTGCTCGCTCTCAATGCAACCATTGAAGCCGCACGAGCCGGAGAAGCTGGTAAAGGGTTCGCTGTTGTTGCCAACGAGGTGAAAGAGCTTGCCCGGCAAACAGCCAAGGCGACAGAAGAAATCAGCCAGAAAATCGGTGCGATCCAGTCGGCAACTGGTGGAGCTTCTTCCGCCATTGAATCGATCAGCGAAAGTATCGATCGTATCAATGAAATTTCAACAACCATCGCCAGTGCGGTTGAAGAACAGACGGCAGCCACAAACGAAATTTCTCGCAACGTGGCTGAAGCCGCTGCAGGTACCG
>JALWSL010000503.1:8338-13006 GCA_027080405.1 Planctomycetaceae bacterium | reverse complement strand
AAAATATCACCAAAGTCTCCGCAGCAGCTGACGAAAGCGGTCATGCTGCCAGTGACATTCTGACTGCCTCCGAAGGACTGGCGAAAGAGTCGGTTACCCTGAACGAAGTTGCTACCAACTTCCTGGAAAGAATGCAGCAAATGTAACTTCTGCCCTTTCTTGAAATCGTTATGCACGAAAGCGGACCGTTACAAAACGGTTCGCTTTTTCTTTGTTTTCGGTAAGCGATTTCTCCTGTTATTCTGTAACGGCGACGGAATCGCGACGTCCATCGGCGTACTTCAATGCATTCAATAATCTGATTCGATAATCTGGCCGACACTGCATCAAATGCAAATAGAAGTGGTCTGCTTCATTTGCTTTTTCTCTCGCTTTGGATATAGTGTCTGACTGACACAGGTGCCGGGGTGATCTGTCATTGCTCCGGAGAATAGGGAAAACGGTGAAATTCCGTTGCGGTGCCGCCGCTGTAAGTGGGGACGATTGCATCATATGTCACTTGCCGAAACAGGCATTTCGGCGAGCAAGGCGATGCAACTCGGTTGATCCACGAGCCAGAAGACCTGCCTGAAAGTCGGTTTCGCTGTTCCTTTCGAGCAAAAGGAGACCAGAGATGAAAAACGTACGCTACGCAAAACATTTTTCACCCTGAGGTTGAATCGATCCGGTCTAACCAATTTCGGTCAACCTGAATGTCGCTTCCATCAGCCACCTGAATGGGCTGAATGGGCTGAATGGGGTGAATTCTGCTTTTTTCCAGCCGATTCATCTGTTTCGGGTTGGAGGCTTCACACACTACAAAAACAGGGGAATGGTACAGAATGTTTTACGTTCAAAATGGACATTGTTGCAAAAAGAAAAATGCTTTTACACTGATTGAACTGTTGGTTGTCATTGCCATCATTGCTGTCCTGGTTGCGCTGCTCCTACCTGCGGTTCAACAGGCCAGAGCGGCGGCCCGCAGGGCACAATGCAAAAACCGATTGAAGCAGATCGTACTCGCTTTGCACAATTACATGGATGTTTACGCAGGGCACATGGTGCCCTACAAAATCGATGATGCGCAGGAAATCGCCTACAATACCGGAGCATCGGGTACACATGGAACCATCAACTATTGGTTCGGTAAGGCCGACCTGACGTTGCCGACCGATCAGCAACTTGATTTCCCCAAAGGGCCGCTCGCCCCGTTTATGGAATCGAACAGGCAGGCTTACCAATGCCCGGATTTCGGGGAGGGACAGATGGATTTCATCCGGTTTGGAAAGCCGGCTTGTGGGTATGCCTATAACGGCCACTATTTGAGCTACGGAATTGATTATGACTATTCGGCCTGGCCTTCGATTAACGTCAAGGCTGACCCCGCTACCAGAAGACTTGCTGATCTCCGATCGACTTCCGCAACGATTGCCTTTGCCGACTCGGCGATTTACAACACCTGGAGCTACTTCCCCAATAGTTATCTGATGGAAAACTGGCTACTGGAGCCGCCCAGCCGAACACAACCTTCGGTCCACTTCAGGCATCACAATTCTGCCAATGTCGCCTTTATGGATGGGCATGTCGAATCGCGAGGGCCGAGTTTCATCACGCTTCCTTCATGGTTCACACCAGCCCAAATCAAGGCCAATAAAGATCACCATCTCGGCTTCATCGGTGAAGACGACACCTGGTACGATCGTCAGTAGGTTGATATATTGCCAATGACTGTTCGGAAATCAGAGTGGGAAAGCCCCATTCTGATTTCTCCAATCACTATTCCACGAGGAAACGGTTTTATGTTTCGAGGTAATAAGCAACACTCACAGCCAGGTAAATTCTCTCTCAAGCAGTTTCTGGCGTTGGGCACCATTGTTTCCCTGATCGTTCTCAGCAAATTGATGCCCTATCTGCTGCCAAAATTCGGATGGGAAATACCGGTCGATCAATCCTGGTCCTATCTCTGGAATTTTTCTCCGATGCTGCCTCTCGCGGTTGTTACCGGGGCGACACTCTCCCTGCGTCGGGCCGTGTTGCTCACGACTGTTACCTATCTGGCGGGAGATTTGGGGATCTGGCTGGTAACCGGTCATCGGGATTGGGCGTTTTTTCCCACCTCTCCTTCTATCTACCTCTCCGTTTGGCTCATTGTTTTTGTCGGGGCAGCAGGGGCACGCTGGATGGACGATCGGGATCTGTTATTGCAATCGTTGCGCAACCTGATCAGCGGCTTCGTGGGCGCGACACTTTTCTTTCTGATTACCAATTTTGCAGTCTGGGCATTCGGCAACGGAGCCACCTACCCACACAATCTGGGTGGCCTGTCGGAGTGCTACACCATGGCGGTTCCGTTTTACCGCAATTCACTCTATGCGATGGCCATTTACGTCCCGTTATTAACCGCGTTGTTTCAGATGATCGTCCCAACAGGTGAGAAAATACCAGCCGTTGAATTGGGAGAAACTCACCAAATATGACACCTGACGCAGATGGAACAGTTAACCCGGCGCGGCTGGTTCATTCTGATTGCCGTAACCAAACTGATATTTTTCCAAAATTTGCGAGCAGCCGTTCGCAAATTTTTACCGTTAGCAATACAGGGCAGTCCACAGCACGGCGCTTCCCTCTCTTTAACAATGGGAGCGACTCGGACGGGCATGCTGTAGAGAGTTGTTTTCTGAATTCGGCACCAGAATCAGAACAGAGCAACCAATTCGATCCCTTGCTTTGTATCTGTCAGGCCTGCACGATCTGACTATTGCGCGAATCGCTGATCACAAAAGCGGAGTACCTTCTACATTTTCGCCATGTTCGTAAACAACATTGGCACGACCGATCAGCAGTGGATCGGTCGCCCCGATTTTTTTCAAATTTTTATCGGGATAGTCGAGCTTGTGCAAAATGTACCGCATCGTATTGAGACGGGCCCTTTTTTTGCAATCGGATTTCACAACCGTCCAGGGAGCATCGGTGGTATCCGTGTAGAAGAACATCGCCTCTTTCGCTCTGGTGTATTCATCCCACTTATCGAGGGACGCTTTGTCGATCGGAGAAAGCTTCCACTGTTTCAGGGGATGGATTTCACGATTCTTGAATCGCCTTCGCTGCTCCTTCCTGCTGACCGAAAACCAGAATTTGATTAAATGGATGCCGCTGTGCGTCAGGCTGCGTTCGAATTCGGGAACCTCTCTCATAAACTCGACATATTCATCCTGCGTGCAAAAATTCATGACATGCTCGACGCCGGCCCGGTTGTACCAGGAGCGATCGAACAGCACAATTTCACCAGCGGTGGGAAGATGCTGAACATATCGCTGGAAGTACCACTGGCCACGTTCGGTCTCTGTCGGTTTCTCCAAAGCGACAACGCGTGCTCCGCGGGGATTGAGATGCTCCATCACGCGTTTGATGGTTCCCCCCTTCCCGGCTGCATCGCGACCTTCAAAAATAATGACTACCTTTTGCCCGGTCTTTTTGACCCACGCCTGAAGCTTCAGCAACTCTACCTGCAACTGATATTTCTGTTTCTCGTACCGTTTACGAGACATCAGATTCTTGTACGGGTATCCGCCTTTGCGCCAATCCGGAGAGAGGATTTCGTCCGGGTTTTGCTTACTTTTTTTGACCGGGGAAAGGTTGTATTTACTTAACGCTTCCTTGATGACATCTGCATCATCAGGAGACGTCCCTTCCAGAATCGCTGTCAGAACCTTGGCAAGTGTATGCGCATCGTGGGGGGGAATACCGCTGATCACATCTTTCACCGCGGTAATCTTCGCTTCCCGAGCCGCTTCGGTCTTCTTCGAGACAACAGCCTTCTCAATTCCGGCTGTCGTGCGGGCAGGTTCGATATCTCCCCGATTAACCGTACGTGGTTGACTGCCTACATTCTTCGCCTTCTTCACGGAATCCTTCCGTGACTTGTCCGAAGCTTTGGGAGAGGCCTTCTTTTTTCTTTTTGTCGCTTTGCGAGGTTGTTTGGTAGCCATAATAGTAGAATATAGCACAAAAAAGATGATTGACACCAATTTTAAGCAGGAGAATTGGCGGTTAAACCAATTTTCCCCCTGTCGGCTGTCGTTCCCGCTGCCTGTTCCTGCTCATTTTTTCATAAAAAAACCGTACACAATCGGCATTGTGTACGGTTCCAAAACAGGCAACAAGTCCATGTTTTCTACTGTATAAAGCATGTAAGGCAAGCGTTATACGTCGTAATACAAATCAAATTCGTACGGATGAGGTCGTAACTGCAACGGTGCGAGCTCCTCTTCCCGCTTGTGACTGATAAACGAACTCAGAAGATCTTCGGAGAAGACGTCTCCTGCTGTCAGGAAGTCGTGATCGGCTTCAAGCGCATCGAGAGCTTCGCCAAGCGAAGTCGGCGCGACGTTCGTTTCAGCCAGTTCTTCCGGAGTCATATCGTAAATATCCCGATCGAGTGGTTCACCAGGATCAATCTTGTTCTGGATACCGTCAATCATCGCCATCATCAATGCCGTGAAACTGAGGTAGCCGCAGGCAGACGGATCCGGCGTTCGGAACTCAACCCGTTTTGCTTTCGGACTGCCAGAATACATCGGAATTCGGCACGAAGCGGAACGGTTTCGCTGACTCATGGCTAAAGTGACTGGAGCCTCGAACCCGGGAACCAGACGATGATAGCTGTTGACCGTCGGGTTCGACAGAGCG
>JALWSL010000503.1:1394-8328 GCA_027080405.1 Planctomycetaceae bacterium | reverse complement strand
TCCCACCAATTCCGTACAGAGCCGTTTCACTCATTCCGGCGTAGCCATCACCAGCCATCAGGGTGTCGCCATCTTTCCACAGGGAAATATGCGTGTGCATGCCGGAACCATTATCGTCGAAAACAGGCTTGGGCATAAAGGTAACAGTTTTACCGTGTCGCTTGGCAACATTCTTGATAATGTACTTGTACCACAGGAATTGATCCGCCATCTTTTGGAGTGGGCAGAATTCCATGTCGATTTCGCACTGGCCTGCTGTACCGACTTCGTGGTGGTGTGCTTCAACCACAATGCCGAGCTTGATCATTTCTTCCACCATTTCACCCCTCAAATCAACAAGTGAGTCGTTAGGGGAAACCGGGAAGTAACCAGCCTTGTAGCCCACCTTGTGCCCCAAGTTACCCGCTGCCTCCGGACGACCGGTATTCCAGGCGGCTTCAGATGAGTCGATTTCGTACATCGCCCCGCGTTGAGAGCACTCAAAACGAATATCATCAAACACGAAGAATTCCGGCTCGGGACCGATGTAGCAGGTATCTGCAATCCCGGTGCTTTTGAGGTAATCAATCCCACGCTTGGCAACACCGCGAGGATCCTTACTGTACGGCTGCCTGGTAATTGGATCAAAAATATCCGCGATAACACTAACAGTTGGCAGAGCGAAAAACGGATCCATCTGGGCAGAATCGGGATCGGGAATTGCGATCATGTCTGATTGATCGATCGTCTGCCAAGCGCGGATCGAAGAACCATCGAACCCGAAACCGTCTTTGAAAACACCTTCATCGAGTGTTTCGATAGGGTAGGTACAGTGCTGCCAAGTGCCGAACAGATCGCAAAATTTCATGTCGACCTGTACCGCGCCATTCTCTTTAGCGAATGCGAAAAAATCCGAAGGTGTCATCACCTGTCTCCTTGATACTCTTACAACTTTTAACAACGTGAACGTGATGCCGGTCCGAGCGCTTACTCAGCGGAACCGTACACCGGACGGCACACCCGTCCGTAAACCCCTCTCACCCGTCCTTTGGTAAAGCGCGAAACAGGAACAACACTCGATGATCGCCGGGATGCCCATCTTGCATGATTTCCAGCGAACACTCTCCATTATTAAAGTGATTTCTGCTCGACCACTCACAACTGAATGCCTGTAGTTTAAGCATAAATGCCCAACAATTCGGCACTCTCGATGCTTGATTCATCCTGAATAAGCATAAATAAATGTAATTTTTACAATGTGCAGGTTCGTAACCGTCTACGCGAATTGTTACAAGCAAACTTCGTGCCAGTAATACCCAAATCGAAGACGGCTCGCAATTCTCCCGACCAGGCCTGAAGATTATTTTTTCAAACGCCACGAGATAATAGCTATTTTCCCCGCACACTTGAAGTGACCGGGCAAAATACGATGATACATTCGTGCGGCGAAATCTCGTCGTGTGCTTCTATTCAGTCACCAGACGACCGAACGGTCTGGATCACTAACGGTAAAAGTTTGCGAACGGTTCGCAAGCTTTAGAAAAATATCAGTTCGGTTACGGCTATCAGAATGATCCAGCCTCGCTGGGTAGGCCAGCACAATGGAATGGGGCGCGCTCACCGTAGAATAGGCAGATACAGAGAAGACAGTTACAGGACGAATGCTGCTGAAAACGAGTGCAAGACACAAGTGGAGTCTCATACGTAATAACAAAGGTTTTTGATATGCAAGTAGATAGGTTACTCCTCTTCCTCAACGCTCTCCGGATTCCGTACATGGTATTGGCAATCGCTTGGGGAGCGAATCTGGTTCTCAGCTTCTCTAATGCGGTCGCGCAGCCGGCACCAGCCAGTAAGGTTCAGCTTGATCTTTCGGTTGGCAAGATTTCCGATTTCACTCGCTCGAACTGGTGGCGGGTCACGCGGGATTACAATACGAAGTATCATCCGTGGACGCCGCCCGGTTCCCTGGAGGCCTGGCAAGCGGAAGCGAAAAAACTGCGCACGCAAATTCTGGTCTCTCAGGGGTTGTGGCCGATGCCGAATAAAACGCCGCTGCAGCCAGTGACTCGCGGCAAAATCGATTGTGGTGATTACACCATCGAAAAGGTTTTCTTCGCGTCGCGGCCCGGGTTGTATGTAACAGGGAATCTTTATCGTCCCGTCGGAAAAGCCGGCAAAAAGCCGGGCGTGCTTTGCCCGCATGGTCATTGGCCCAATGGACGTTTTTACGCCGCCAGTGGTAAAGAGGTCGCCAGGCAAATTGAAAGTGGAGCCGAGAGTATCCCCGAAGCGGCCCGCTATCCGCTACAGGCCCGCATGGTTCACTTGGCTCGCATGGGGTGCGTCGTGTTTCATTACGACATGATCGATTACGCCGACAGTAGCGGGATTGATCATCGAACCGATTTCTCGACTGTGCAGGATGGTCTTTGGCTGCTGGAATCGATGGGGCTGCAAACGTGGAATTCCATTCGAGCTCTCGATTTCCTTTGCTCGTTGGAAGATGTTGATACGCAGCGAATCGCCGTCACCGGAGCCAGCGGTGGTGGAACGCAGACATTCATGCTTTGTGCGATCGATGATCGGCCCGCAGTGGCTGTTCCTGCGGTGATGGTTTCGACCGATATGCAGGGCGGCTGTGCCTGCGAAAACGCCCCGTATCTGCGGATCGATACGAACAACATCGCCATCGCGGCTCTGTTTGCCCCAAAACCTCTCGGATTGACCGGTGCAAACGACTGGACTTTGCGACTGGAGACACGCGGGCTTCCCGAACTGAAGCGGATCTACAATTACTACGGAAAAGCGGAGAATGTTGAAGCATGGGTGCATCCTGAATTTGGCCACAATTACAACGCTGTTTCCCGCAAACATATGTATGCGTTTTTGGCCAAACATTTGAACCTGCAGAATGTTTCGATTGAAGAACGACCTTTCCCCGCGAAAACACCACAGCAGTTGACGGTATTCGATGAAACGCACCCCCGCCCGAAGGATACGGCCGATGCGGCAACATTACGTGCCGACTGGATCAAGCAATCGCGAGCAACCATCAATCATCTTCTCCTGCCAGAAAACAGGAAACAGTACAGGGAAATTGTCGGCCCTGCCCGCGAAGTTCTGCTCGGCGGAAAGATGCCGACGATTTCCGAGTTGACCATCTCAGCGGCGAAACCGACTGAAAAAGATTCAGGAGAGTCCGAAACATTTCTGCTGATCGCCAGGAAGGATGACGCCTCGGTCATTCCCGTGACGGTGCTCTCGCCCGCAGAACCGAATGGCCTCTCTTTGTGCTGGTTCGATCCCAGGGGGATCAATTGCCTCAAGGATAACACCGAAGCGGAAGCGGCGATGATCAAGAATGTGCTCAAGTGGGGAGGTACGATTATCGTGGCCGATATTCGCGGGTTTGGCTCCAATCGCCCCGCAGAAGGAAAGGAACTTCTCCCGGTCAACTCAAAGTATTATGGATACACTTTCGGATACAACCGGCCTCTGCTTGCATCCCGAGTCAGAGATATTGCAGCGGTGGTGACGTATGCTGCCAGTCGAGCCAGGGCGAAAACACCAATGATTGATTTACTGGGAACCGGCGAAGCGGGGCCATGCGTGCTGCTCGCCCAGTCGATTTGCTCTGGCAAAATCGCACAGACAACAGCCGATTTGAATGGAAAAAGTTTCAGCGGGATCAACGATTTGCAGGATCCCCTTTTCCTGCCGGGGGCCTTGAAATACGGCGGCTTCGCTGGTTTGGCCGGTATTTCCGCCTGCGAAAAAATCACTTTGTACGGTATCAACGAGCAGCTTCGTCAAAAACTCGAACCATTAAAAAAACATCTCAATCAACTCGAGTTGATACAGGAAAACTGGAAACTTTCAACGCCCAAAAAATAATGGAGTCAGACTTTCCCCTTGACTTGCTTGCATGGAAGATTGTGTACACCGGACGTTTTGTGCCACGTCAGTGGGTGATATGAGGCCCATAGGTCTCCCATCTTAAAAAACGGTCACTTGCAAGTTTACGCTCCCATGGTTTCAGTTTGGAACGAGGGTGCAGTTGGATAGGGACTCGTTAGGACGAGGGCATCGAATCGGCAAGTGTGCCATCACAATCAAATATTATCGCGTCGTACATGAAGGCTCTTAATCGTTAAGGAAATCTCTCCTGGTTAAAAACGCAACTGCCCCCCAGCGTGAAAAACGCACATAACCGACCGGCTGGGCCGGAAATTTTCTGTGGCCAGGCTCCATTCCGATTACTGGGTGTGCTCTGAAGATTGCCGACGGCCTCGTCGAACACGAAACAATCCGACAATCAGGCCAATTGCCATTCCGACAGGAACCCATAGAATGATGCCGTTAAAACCTGCGCTGTAAAGCCCAAGCATTGGTGAGATCAAGAGCCCCAAGGGATACCCCATCACGCCACCAATAGATACCGGCCCGATCAAAGACCGAATCAGTTCGACCAGCCCCGCTTTCATCTTCGCCACTGAAGTCTGCCTCGCATGCTCGATTTCAGCGTCAATTTCAGCGCTGTCCACGCCGATCCGATCGAGCAGTAACGAGATTTTCCGCTCACACCTGTCGATTCGTCGATCCCGGAGCCCCGATATGAACACGATCAGAATCATAACGAAAAAGAAGTCCCATCCCATTTTTTTATCCCTGAAATGCGGAAAAATGTTCTGCTGAAGCAGCACGGCAAACGTGCAATTGATCAGCATGCCGTTGAATGTGACACTCAATATGAACCAGGTTACGATAATGGAATTTGATGCGACAGTGCGCAACCTCCGGAATTTGCACTTGACCCCACACTGGACATAATACCAACAGAACCGAGGGTGTAAAGGTAGACTGTTAAATTACAATTGAAATCGAACCGGGGAGCGAGGTTCTTTTTCTGTTTGTTTCTTTCTTTTCTGTCTCCGGAGGTTGTGCACGAGGGGAAAAACTTCATAACAGGCAGAAATGCGCCTGCAATTTGTCGTAATCGGGCATTGGGTCGGCTTGGTCGCTTGACGTTGATGTGAAGTATTGGGAAACTGTCAGTGCTTTCGCGGGATCGGGAAGCTACCTCTGGATGCGGTGGAGCCGTGCTAACCGGGTCAGGTCTTAACCGAAGCAGCCCTACGTTTCGTGTTTCCAGGTGCTGAAAGAGGTAGCTTTTCGCTCCTGCGTGAAGGCGGTGGCCAGTTTGTGAGGGATGCGGAGGTGGACTTCAAAAAAAGAATCGTCCTGAAGAACTTCCGCTCAAAACCTCTGCTTCCGTCTCATTTGCTTCTGCGGCTGTATCGGCTGATGATTGTTGCCGTTACTGCTATGCTCATTCGTCACCATTTTCAATATCTGGAAATCCAGGGTGACGATCCGATCACCGTTTTAGAAGTTCAATCAATTTTGCCGGAAGCAACGACCCTGCGAGTCGATACCGGCCCGCGAGCAGGGCTTTTCGTTTTTGATGCAACCGGGAACGAGATCGGTTACGTCGTGAGAACTTCTCCCCAGTCGAACGACATCATCGGCTACGCAGGGCCAACCGACGTGCTGGTCGTTCTGGGCAGACCGACATTATCCCCTAACCCACCTTCAGCCGGTTCGGTAAACCCCTCAACCGAAAACTCAACCGAAAACTCAACCGAAAACTCAACCGAAAAAAAGTTGACCGTGCCAACGCGAAAAATCCTGGGGATAAAAATTCGGCACAGTTGGGATACACGCAGGCATATTCGCTGGATCGAAGAAGACGCCTGGTTCATGCAATTCTGGCAGGGACGCGACTGGAAAAATATCTCCACGCTCGATTTTTACAATGAATATATGGAAGGGGTTTCCGGGGCAACGCTCAGCAGTATGGGCATTGCCCGATCCATCCAGCATCGTTTCCGCCTCGCTGAAGAAAACGCAAAGGTCACTTCGCCGCTTCGTCTTTCGGGCACCGATTACGGATTGTGGATTTCGATCGGGATCGGTTTACTGGTCACTTTTCGCTCCGGGTGGAGACATCGCAAAAACATCTGGCTCGGTTTGAAGATCGCGGCGTTTGTGTATGTCGGTTTTCTGAATGGTTCGTTGATCGCGATCAACCTGCTCGCCGGTTACGCGGCTCATGGGATCGCCTGGCAATTGGCACCGGGGTTGACCTCGCTGGTTCTGATCTCCTTTTTCATTCCGTGGACAACCCGCAGGCAGCCGTATTGCAATCATCTTTGCCCACACGGAGCCGCCCAGCAGATACTCAGCCGATATTCTCCCTGGAAGCGATCTGTTCCGTCCCGTTATGCAGCCGGTTTGAGGTGGATCCCTTTTTTGTTGATCCTTGTGGCTGTTTCATTTCTTGTTTTACGATTGCCCCTGGAATTGGCGCATCTGGAACCGTTCGATGCCTATCTCGTTCGGCAAACAGACTGGATACCGATTGCCATCGCGGGCTTCAGTTTGCTGGTATCGGCTGTTGTGCCAATGGCTTATTGCAAATACGGTTGTCCTACCGGTGCTCTGTTGGAATTCGTGCGCAGTCACGGCAAGGCGGATCACTTCAACCGAAAGGATATGGCGGGCCTCGTTTTGATGGCAGTCACCTGGCTACTGATCAATCAGTATGAAAACATACACGTTTGGCTCGCCCGTCACAGCTGATTGTACTGTGACCGCTTTCTTCGTAAAATCGATCAGGAGAGAGGAGCTATCCACGAGCCAAACAATCAGGCGTTCCTGTACACAATCGATTGAAAAGAGATGAGGATGTATCGAAACAGCATTCAACAGATTGACCGGCGTGCATTCTTGAAAAATGGAAGTCTGCTACTGGCGGCAGCAGGCCTGGATTATGAGCAGGTACTGGCCAGTCCGCCTCCGGTGAAACTGACCAAAGTCGGGTTGGTAACTGACCTGCATGATGCGGACAAGCCGGCAGTGGGCAGTCGTTATTATCGGCAACCTCCTGAAA
>JALWSL010000503.1:0-1384 GCA_027080405.1 Planctomycetaceae bacterium | reverse complement strand
AAAAACTTGCTGTTGCAGCTGAACAGTTTGCGAAAAGCAAACCGGATTTCATTGTGGAGTTGGGCGATTTCATCGATGCGGCCGATTCCGTCGAAAAAGAACTCGGGTATCTGAAAAAAATCAATAACGAATTCAGCACCATCAGCAGGAAACGTCATTACGTGCTGGGCAATCACTGCGTTTATACGCTGAAGAAGCAGGAATTTCTCGATACCGTTCAACAGGAAAAATCGTACTACTCATTTGATTGCGGTTCGCTGCACTTTATTGTGCTCGATTCCTGTTTTCGTGGAGATGGTGTGCCGTATGGACGCAAGAATTTCAAATGGACCGACCCCAATATTCCTGCCGAAGAGTTGGAGTGGCTCGAAACAGACCTGAAAACAACGGCGAAAAAAACGATTGTTTTTGCCCACCAACGGTTGGATGTCAGCAATCATTACGGCGTGAAAAACTGTATGGCTGTTCGCAAAATTCTTGAGCAGGCAGGCCAGGTACTGGCAGTTTTTCAGGGGCACAGCCATAAAAATGACCATAACGAAATCAACGGTATCCATTATTGCACCCTTGTGGCGATGGTCGAAGGATCGGGCGAGCAGAACAACGCCTTCTCGATGATGGAAATCGCAGAGGATGGGACAATCCTCGTGAATGGCTTCATCAGGCAAAAAAATTATCGCTGGAAAACGGGAAATTTAGCAGCGGCTCCTTCCGATAACGTGTGAACGTTGTCGTTTTTTCATTTCCCTTACCTTTAGCCGCTCCAGGTCTCTACCTCTCCGCGCGTTGACGGGTGCACGAAAAATGGGATATCGGTCGAAATGACGCACCGGTCAATTTGCGTCCGGGGGGCAGTTTCACTATCGTCTATCCCATGGGCCAGCCCCATTGGTCTGACCGAAAATGCGAACAAAAAAGCGCCGTCCCTCCGGCCGAACCTGATCATAAACACAGCAATAATGATGTAAGTAGAGTGGAAGTGGATTCATGAAACCGATCAAGAAGTTGCTCGTTGCCAACCGTGGAGAAATTGCGATTCGAATCTTTCGCTCCGCAACGGAGTTGGGGATTCGCACAGTTGCCATTTATTCCCACGAAGACCGCTACGCGCTCCATCGATTCAAGGCGGATGAAGCGTACCAGGTGGGCGGCGAAGGGGAACCGATCAAGGTTTATCTCGATATTGATTCGATTATCGATTGCGCATTGGAATGCGGGGCAGATGCGATTCATCCGGGATACGGGTTTCTTTCGGAAAATCCTGAGCTGGCCCGTGCCTGTGAAAAAGCGGGAATTGTTTTTGTCGGCCCTGCTGTTTCCTCGCTCGAACAGTTGGGCGACAAAACTTCTGCGCGGTCACACGCTGTCAAGGCAGGTGTTCAGG
>JALWSL010000502.1 GCA_027080405.1 Planctomycetaceae bacterium | reverse complement strand
AGCATGAGACTGAAACGACGTAAAGCGAGTTGGAGTTTCAAAAAATTATTGCAATATTTAACGGCAAACCCGGCATAATTTCATGCGATTGCCCTGGGGGCAGTGTGAGGATAATTGTACCTATCCTGACTGGAAAGAGGAGGCAAAATATGCATTGTCATGGTTTGGTGCCCAAGTAGGGTGATTATGGTTTTGACCTACCATCGAGAGATAACGAGAACAGTATATCGTTTGTTGAAGCCCCTGATACCGTTCACCAAATAATTGATTTTGAGGATTTTAAGTTTGGAATGGGAAACAATAATGGAGAGCTGACCAACTATTATGAAGAATACGAAAATACCGAGAAAGATCCCTTCTCGGGATGTAATGAAAAAAAGATTGCTCAATGCTTTGATGCGTTTATCGTATATGCTGACGAGTTTTTCTCGTTGCCACCGCGTGTTTTCAGGCACATTCTCTCCGATTTACGTTATTTGGGACCACTGCGTGATTCACTCGACGACATTGAAAACAATACCGACACTGACCTAAGCTCCAGTTGGGCAAGTGGAATCGGTGCGTGGAACTATTTGAAGCAAGCAAGTGAAGTCGAGCTGCAGAATGTGAATTCATGGTTGGGGAAAGACTTGGGGCTAAACTTCGGCTTTTATCTCAAGCAGGATAAACATCGCCGAATTAACAATGCCTTGGCGGAAGATATTGTGGAAAAGATAGGTGGCAGCGTTGAGGGCAAAAGCGAAGAAGAGATAAAAAAGGAAGTTTGGTCACTAATCAATCAGTTTCCTGTTGAACCAAAAATATACATTATCCCCGATGAGATGGAAATTGAATTAATGCCCAAAGATGTTGGTACTGGTGTTGCTCAAGTTATGCCGGTAATTGTAACGGCAATACTCAATAACAGTTGCCTGGCAATCGAACAACCGGAACTGCATCTTCACCCCAGACTGCAGGCTGAACTTGGCGACTTGTTTGCCGAGTCTGCCACATTGAATGATAACACGCTACTACTCGAGACACACAGCGAGCACTTGATTCTACGAATATTACGGCGAATCCGCGAGAAGAACGATGGTGAATTGCCGGAACATTTGCCCGAATTCGGTCCCGATGATCTTTCGGTTTACTACATTGAACAATCGGAGACCGGAACCAAGGCGACTCGACTTCGTGTAGACGAAACAGGGGAATTCATCGATGAATGGCCAAACGGCTTCTTTGAAGAACGGGCAGAGGAGTTGTTCTGATGATTCACGAATTCGCTATCGAGCCAGAAGCGCTCTCGGAATGGAATGCTATTTGGCAATCATTGGAACAATTCGGCGTTCCGCACGGTCGATTGATCGCCCATAATAAGAAAAAATGGTTAAAAAAAGTCCACGAGGCTACAAAAAATTGTCCACCGGTCCGCCGAAGAGTTTTGGAAGAACGCCTCAATCGCCTCAGGAAAAAGATGACGAAAGGGGCCGGCCGCGAATATAACCCGGATATCTGTTGGTGTGCAAACGCTGCGGCCCAGCAGGAATCTCAAACCCCTTTTCGTGCTGTGATTGTTTCTGACGATCATTCAGAATTCAATAACTTTCTCACCCAATACGACTTGTCCGAAGCGAACGCTCTTTGGCATGTGCAGACTCAAAAGAAAGTCCCCCGAACTCCGAAAGAGATGGCAAGATGTGTTTCCATACTCGGCAAAATGAGTGGAAATATCCTGTTTATCGATCCCCATTATGATTCCCAACTAAAACGATTCAATGAGGTTCTCCTTGAAGTTCTCAATCAATGCGACATCAATGGTAAAAACGTCAAAAGAATCGAGCTGCACACAGGGACCAAAATTCCCGTAGGGGAATTTGAGCAAAACGCCCAAAAATACCTGAGTCCCAAACTCCCCGAGGGCGTTTCAATACACGTTTTCAGATGGGAACAGCAAGACGGGCAGGAGAAGTTTCACGCAAGATACATCCTCACGGAAAAAGGGGGGCTGAATTACGAAGTCGGTCTCGACAGCGGCAAAAAGGGAGAAACGACAAATGTTTCGCTTCTGGCTGAAGGGATCTACAAGCAAAGATGGCAAGACTTCCAAAAAGATTCCTCCCCCTACAGGCTGATCGATGAATTCATCATCGATTGATTCCGCCGGGTGCCCTGGTTGATGGTTTGTGTATTGCCATTGTGGCGGGGTGGCCAATACCGGACGGCTGGCGCCGTTCCGCTTGCAATTTCTGGCCGTTGCGAGAAGATAATCTCATGCAAAGACGCAAAGGAAAGAAAAAAGGTAAAGAGAGAGGTAAGCTGAATGTTCCAAAGTGGTTTTATTCGTTCTCGCTCAGATGGGAACCCGGTGCGGAAAACTCTCGGCGTCATTGCGACTTGGCGTGAAAACTTCATCAGTATTACTAACGGTAAAAGTTTACGAACGGTGCGAAAAATTTGGAATAATCTCATTTTGGTTACGACGGTCAGAACAGACCAGCCGCGCTGGGAGTCGTGTAGTCGTTTGGTAACCGTCAGTGTTGATCCCTCGGCAATCGCATCACGAATATTTTCGATGCCGCCGCGAATATGATTGGTACGCAGGATGCCTTGCAACGTACAAAATTCGTATTCTCTTGCATGCGTGTTGTCTTAAAAAGATGCGTCTTGAATCTCGGTCCGCCTACTCCTGACGCAATGGCTCATTCGGTTATGAAGCGAGTCACGAACAAATGCAGGCTTCGGCGGAAACGACTGAAGCCCAGATGGTGTCTAGCGAATTTACCTCAATATCCCACAGGAAACATCCATAATTTCATGCGAATGCCCTGGGGGGAGGGAGAGAGCAAGAACAGTCTGCTGTTCTTGGAGTTGCTTTGGAAACCACACCAGCGCTATCCCAAGGCCGGAAAGATCCACGTGATACTCGATACCTACTACTTTCACCGCACCAAGACCGTGACTGAGAGTTTGGCATCCGAGGCGGGGCAAGGTTTTGCACTCCACATCCTGCCATCCTATTGTCCGGATTACAAAAAGATCGAGCTAACGTGGCGGGATCTTCATGCCAACGTGACTCGCAACTACAGATACTCAGACATGTCCGAACCCATGAAGCATGTTCGATACTTTATGTGAAAGCAAAACCGACTGAACTCGCGATACTCCCAAGCGGCCTAACCGCCCTTGCAAGTGTTACACACTCACGCTCGGTGATTTAGAAGATTTCAGTTTTATTACCAGAGCGCCATCTCTGAGTAACAAATGCTCCCCTCAGGGAGAACGGGGCGGTCTTCAGGTGAGAAACTGCGTCTCGGCGGGAGTGATTATTATCACCGTTGTTGCTGAAAAGTGGCAGATGAGCTAACCTGATGCGTGCTGGCTCTGCTTATCGGTGACGACTCGCTCCTTTTAACAGATGTCTGTTTCATGTCCACGTTTCATCCGGTTGTCAATGAATGGTTTTCGTCGCGGTTTGAATCGCCTTCACAACCACAGATGCAGGGATGGCCGGCGCTTGTAGCGGGAAAGCATGCGTTGATCGCTGCCCCGACTGGTTCCGGGAAAACGCTGACTGCATTTTTGGCCATTATTGATCGACTGTTTCGACGAGCCATCGCTGGGGATTTGACAGACGAATTGCATTGCCTGTATGTTTCGCCGCTTCGTGCGCTTTCTAATGATATGCACAAGAACCTGTCGGAACCGTTGCGCGAAATCCGGGAACTGGCACTGCAGCAGGGTTTGAATGTTCCTGAAATTCGTATTGGCTTACGAACGGGAGATACACCCGCCAAGGATCGCACGGCGTTCATCAAAGAACCGCCTCATATTCTGGTGACGACGCCGGAATCTCTTTATCTGCTTTTGACTGCGGAGAAAAGTCGCCAGCGGCTGGGGACGGTCCGTACGGTTATTGTCGATGAAATTCATGCGATGCTGCCCGATAAACGGGGGGCGCATCTTTCGCTTTCTCTGGAGCGGTTGGAAGCAATTACGGGTGATCAACCGTTACAGCGCATCGGGCTTTCCGCCACACAAAAGCCGATTGAACTGGTCGGAGATTTTCTGCTTGGCAGTCGAATCCGTAAAGAGCATCTCTGCCCCGTTCCACTTTGTGAAAATGACCAGTCTTCGGAAAAGTCCGGAACAGGATTTTCTGGACAACAGAGCCTGTTTGAAAGGGAAGCCGGCCCGTTTTCTGGTGAAAACACCCAAACAGCAACAGGCCGACTGGATGAACTGGTAATTGTCAATGTGGGGCATGCGCGAGATCTTGATTTGGCTATCGAAATTCCGCCGAGTCCCCTTTCTGCGGTTTGTTCGCATGAGCAATGGGCGGAAGTGAATGAGCGAGTTGTTGAATTGATCAATACGCATCGCAGCACGTTGATCTTCGTCAATACGAGGCGGATGGCGGAGCGGGTTTCACAT
>JALWSL010000501.1 GCA_027080405.1 Planctomycetaceae bacterium | reverse complement strand
AGTCAGTCCGCCCACCAATTAAAAGCTACCGCCTTGTAGGCGGTAGATCGTTTACTTTCCTTCAAGAATTGATCAACATAACGTTGCAGTTCATCAACAAGTGGAGAAAGTGATTCCTCCTGTGATTCTTCTCGTGCCTTGACCTTGAACTGGTATCCCGTCTTGATCACATATCCATCCAGTGTGTTCAGGGCCCCGATTGCAACACTGGTAAAGGCTGCGATGTTTCGGCAGGCCGCCCGCATCCGTCGCAGTTCCCATTCGTTTTCGTAGTAAGGGAGATACCGTCCATCCTGTCGATCGTGGATATAGGAGTACGGTGAATTACGACGCGATGTCAGCCGATTCAGTGACGGAATTTCTGACCAGCCCGGTTCATCGTAACCCACCTGGTCCCAGAATCCCGCTTCCCGTAATTCAGCAGCATAGGCTTCCATTCGTTCAACAAGTCGCCGTTCAGCTTGTTGCTCGGCCACAATTGCGTACAGATCATTCATACTGCCATCTCCATATCTGCGTTCTGGTAACTGCGTCCCGACAAGGCGAACAAAAGACGCTTTCCCATCTCCAATGCGTCCGGCCCGTCATCATGGGCTCCCTTGATTCCGAATGTGCGAAGCTGCTTATAGAGAATTTGTCCGCCTTCATTGTTGCGAATACGAATTCTTTTAGCTGCGAGATCTGGCCCGAGGCGTTTAATTCGTACCTCCTTATTGACCGTGTTTGTGATTTTCGCGAAAGAAACAGGCGGAATTCTTCGATTTCGACAGACCTGCTGATATTGCCCCTCCATGAGTCGCTGGAACCCATTTTGCTCGCATCCAATCACGTCTGGTGAATGTTCCAGGTAGAAATCGATTCCATCTTCCGCGAGCTGTTCTGTTGTACGTCGCTTGATATCGGCGTCCACAAAGTAGCAGCCAGAAGTGACGCCAATGAAAACATTGGCTGAGTAGTCGGAGTTCTTGGACAGCCCGAGAGAAGGGTCAACCGCGATCGCCGACAGTTCAAACGAATCAGGCCAGCCCTCTGCCCAGATGTGCGACTCGAAGTATTCCGGATTGTACTGCCAATAAGCTCCGTCATTGTCGCTGACTTTCCAGTTTCCTCCGAGCAGTCGCTCCTGCTCAACGTAATGCAAACTTTTCAGATTTGCCAAATAACCGGGATCATGAAGCATCAAGATTCGATTGTCTTGCAGACTTGCCGGCACAAACGTAAACGACTTGGGCTCCACCTCGTCCCCATACTTCTCAATTAACTCTTCTGGTGTATTTGCCCAATGAAGAATGCCATCAAGCCGGATGAACCACCTGATCACCCCTGAGCGTTCAGGGATGGCAATTCCAGTGTCCTGGTCAATCCACCATTCAATGAATTCAGCAACCCAAGAATCTGAGTCTGGATTACAGGTTGCGCGAACATAAGGACGCACTCCGCACGTCGACCGATTCCGGCTCAACAAATAAAAGAACTGCTTCTCTGTGAAGTGCGTCAACTCGTCGAAGCCAAGAAATGCAACCTGCATACCTTGGTACTTTGACACATCACTTTCGTATTGACAGGATAAAAATTGAATTTCCGCACCACTGGGAAAGATGTGTTTTAGGTTACCGACAGACGGGCTCGATCCAATCATTGGATAAATCTCTTGTGATTTGTCCCATAGTGAACCTGGCTCTGTGATCTCCGGGTAAGTTCGCCTGAAGATCGCAGCGCGGTATCCTTTATTGGAGATGTGCCGCAACGCTTCCATCAGCAGTGCGAATGTCTTACCACCACCTGCTGCACCACCATAAAGTGCGATGTCGGCAGGTGTTGACAAAAATTTTTCTTGCGGCCCGGCCTGTGGGCGTATTTCTTTCATTCTGACGAATCCCGCTTATTGCTTGGCATGTAGACGACAACCGGGTCTGTAACAGTCAGTTCTGTTTTCTGCCTATCCGCGTACTTATCCGGATTCGCTGCCTTGAGTAAGAATATCAGAAGAATGTCGGAGAATTTTCGCTTCGTCCCGACCAACTCGCCGCCCTGGTAGACGGGCTCTTCCCAGCCATCCACAGCCCTGCGACGGGCTTCGATTTCCAGAACTTCGACTGCCTGTTGGCGAGCAAACGAAAAAGCAAGTGCGTAATCTTCACTTTTCTTCATCGCCTGGTAGTGAACGGCGCGATTGCATTTCGCGATTTTTGCCGCTTCTGATATGTGCCCCACTTCCGCATAAGCCGCCAAGAACTTCATTTGTGTTGCGGTGATGTCGAATTTCTTCCCCGTCTCCGGGTTGATCAAAACAGATTTTGAAACCATACATCTCCCCGCTGGTTGGCACGAACTAACGGCAATCGGCAACCTTCGATGCCGGTTCCTGTTCCAGTCCGAGGTGGTCTTCGATTCGGTCTACACGGCCTTCGAGCTTGATATGCCGCTCCTTGAGCCATTTCAGCGACTGGACTCCATCCCGTAGTTGCTGATACACCGCACCAGCCCAGAACACGGCTCCAACGATGAAGGCCGACACCATCAGAAACTCGTAGGTTGTCAACCCGAACATGATGTCTCTCATTCCATTTTCTTCCTTGTTATCATGGATCGATTTCCATTTCTTGTGTTTTAGGGAACAGCTTTTTCTGTTCGTCCTTTGTGCGGCCAGAAAATCCGCCGTTGAATTGGATGTCAGCTACTCGTCTTTTTCCATTGATCCAGACTTCACATAGCCAGCGTGACATTGTTTGAACGTCATCGATACGGCCGGAGTGTGATTCGAGCTTGTCAGCACCGAACGGCAAGACGATTACCACCCGCTTGCCAAGAGCGACCTTTTTGAGGTTTTCCTTCGCGGCAAGCCCCAACTTCTTTTGCCTCAGGTCACGTGTGCGGGATTCCGGTGTCCAGCAATCACGTATCCGAACGCGAAACCGTATTGTTGTTTCCACATCAAGGGTATCGCCGTCTACAATGTGGTAGACGCGAGCGGGGATATTGATCGTCAAGTCCGGTTCGCCTGCATGAGAGCATGATGCGACCATGGCAATCAGCATGATCACAATTAGCGGAGCAGCCAGATTGGCAAGAATCATTAAAGCGATAATAACTGCACGGTCACTATTCATTATTCCAAGGTCCATTCAATAACAGTGTCTGTATCCGTGTCCTTGACTGTCGGTTGCTGCTCAACCTTTTGAATGACAGGTGCCGGTTTGTTTTTAATCGCATCAGCAATCAGATAGGAACCGATGCCACCTCCGATGCCGGTCGCCAGCAATCCAAGTCCCACCAATGCCTTGCCGAGTGAAGATTGGTTGGTTATGTTTGTCGTCAGGTCTCCGAGGACAGTCTGCTGCATGTCGTCACTGTCCTCCTTTTCTGCCGCTTTCCCCCAGATGGTTTTCCGCACGTATTCGTTTTCAGCCTGCTGATTTTTCTCCGACTGCCTGATCGAATTGCGCAGGCTGTTCAGCCCCAGTATCCCCGTCATCAGTTCGATCCTCCCCCGCTTCCGGTCGTAATCGATCACTTCCTGTATCGGATTCAAAAATTTCTCTGATGCGGTCGTCATACTCATTCTCATCCTTTGAATTGAGGAACGCATCGGCCCAGCGAAGGTTCTGATGATCAGCCACACGACGCTGCTGCCGATTGCGCTCGATAATTCGCTCAACGATTTCTGCGAGTGATGTCACTGGAAACTACTTCCCGGCGTTGGTCGGCCCACCAATATCAGTCGCCATCACGCCAGAATTGGCCTTGCCTTCCAGCACGCCAAGTTCACCAAAGTCGCGAGTGATAGCACCTTGCAGCGCATTGTTGGCAAGAGTGGCAGCATCACGCGCACGAGTGTTGTTTGCCTGAATGTTGCCTACTGATTCCAGTTGCAACAATTCCAATGGGCTTGGTTCAGCCATTTCTTCATTCTCCTCATTCTGGTTATCGTTATTGCCTGATGGCCCCAAGACCACCAGTTCCACTTCTTCTGGCATGGGTTACTCTTTCCGTGCCTTAAAAATCCCTCTGATAATGATCGGTTCATCAGCCTTGTAGGAACGATCAGCCGTGATGTTCCCGTCAGCATCTTTCAGGATCACCCGCCTTTCTCTTTTAGACAAATTCGTAATTACCGATTGCATTATTGTTATCTGCTCACGCAGAGCAGTTATCTCAGAGATGACTTGTTCGTTCTTGTCCCCCGACTCAATTGCATTTAGCCGACCGGTTATCACTGCGATGCTTGCTTGTATTGATGCAATTTCTTCTTTGCATTTGCAGGGAGATTCCACAAGAAGCTTTGCATTACCTTTTCGAGATGAATCAGGTGAAGGTGGCAGGGCAATCGCATGAAATTATGCCGGGTTTGCCGTTAAATATTGCAATAAATTTTTGAAACTCCAACTCGCTTTACGTCGTTTCAGCCTCATACTCAGC
>JALWSL010000500.1:7455-16544 GCA_027080405.1 Planctomycetaceae bacterium | reverse complement strand
CTGAGGAGTCCGCTGTTTGGGACCTCGCACTCGAATATAGCATTCCCAGCGGCGTTGTCAATTGTTTTTACACCCGCTTCGGCGATGTCATCTGCCGATTTGATGAGGAGTTTGAATCCGCTACTGGCAATAGATTTAATCAGGAAGGTATCGGTAATTGCCAAACCGGCAGAGAATGTTCCCTGAATATATTTTCCTTCCTGAAATTGGACATACGCTGTTCGCCCGTCTCCATAAACAGGGATAATTCTTGACCGGCCAGTCGGAGACCAATCGTTTCTCTGTTTTGCAGGCATGAGAGTGACCTACCATACGGAGTGCAAGATAAGAACTCCATGTAGCCATAATAGCGATATGATAACAGAAACAGGGTTCGCACAGCGGATCCTACGTCACTGCGAGAAAACAAAACGCCGAGGTTTCTCGACAGGCAGAGGCAGCTTGAGAAAGTGATTACACAGCGTCCTCCCGCGCAACTGAAAAAGCCAACGCTTTTGCGGTTACATTGACCAGGTTACACCGTGATCAGGTTACACCGGTCGGAGAGCGGACGCTCCACGAGTTGGCAAACAGAGCTGCAAGTTCTCCAACAGAACATGAGGGAAAACTTCCGAATCGATGGTAAGTGTTATTGAGTGTTTTCAAACGGGAAGTGCCCAAAAACATAACACATCAATCGCAGCCTGCGACACAACTTCCCGCTGCATTACTTCCCGTCGCATTGCATTTCGCGAAACTTTTTCCAACTGAGCAACTTGATGTTGTGGCTCTTCAGAAAAGCAGCTGTCTCTGGAGAACTGAAAATGATTCGATCGCCGTTACGACGTGCTGCGCTGTTGGTGATGGCTCGCAGTTCCTCGTTGTCGTAACCACAATGAATGATCAATTCATTGACTCCCGGCCCCATATCACGCAACGCTTTCATATAATTCGCCTTGCGCTGCTCGTGCGTTTTCCCACCGTAAAACTGCAGGACTGAATCAAGTAGAGGCAGGTTTTTCTTCTTCAAGGCGCTGATCAACCCTTCTGTATCAGCAGCCAATCCAGGGTATTCTTTACCGATTTCCGGCGAAACCTTCTTCAAGAACAGGACAGGCAGGTCGTACTCCAAACCGAGCTTCACATAAACTTTCACCAAATCGGGACGGCTGAACAGAGACCCCATATGGGTATCGAGATGGCTAAGCGGAACGCCGAACTTTTTGGCACGATCGATTTGTGCCCGCAATTCAATTTCAACTTCTTCTGCCTTGACGTTCTCCGCGACCAGTCGGGAGTTATCCCAGAGATAACCATCTTCATCGATCAGGCTGGGTACTTTGTCTTTGGAAGTGACAGGCCCCCAACGATAATACTTCCATTCCGAAGTGAGTGTTAAATGGATACCGTAGTCGTGCTGCGGGTTGTCATGAGCGTATTTGGCAAACTCCGTAAACCAGGCACAAGGAACCATAATGCTGGCCGAAGAGACGACTCCCGATTCCAGCCCGGCAATGGTTGCCATGTTCACCGAATGAGACATCCCCGCATCATCTGCATGAATGATGACATAGCGAACCTGAGATTCGGTTTTGCCCTTTTTACTCGACAATTCTTCTGCATCAGACAGATTGTTCTGTAATCCCGCGAACATCAGCAGAACAATTACTGCAGAACAGACGACACTTTGCTTCTTGTACATCGATTTCATGTTACCTTGACTGGTGAAAGTTACAGAAGAGAAGTTGAATGACAGCCAGCACAGCTTATCATGCCGTTCAGGGGGCTACAATCAACCATTCGCGTTTTTCCGATTGAAACAGCAACATGAATTTACACTGGATACATTCGCGAGCTGATCATAGTTCCAACAAAGTCACGACGACCAATAAAACTGGTGAACAGGAAGGACAGAGGTGAGCAGTTACTACTCTTACCCCCCCCGAGTTCACTCCGAGCCGAAAGCACAAGCCGCATGCATCACACGCAAAAGCTGGAACCATGCCTGAAAGACAGTTCTGAAAAACATTTCTGATAGACTACCTCATTCTGCCCGAATTCAATTTTCCCCTGGTTCAGCTTTCGCCCATCGATTCGTAGCGGGAAAGACCAATGGAGGCGAATTGGGGCGCCAGTTTTTCGAGTATCTGTTTCACCCTCTCCCGCTCGGGCGGCAGAAAGTGATTGAACGGCTCGGCCATTTTATCATCACAAATACCCAACAAAGACAGAACACACTTGGTGGCTTTAATATGTCGGGACGCATATTTGCCCACGGAATAAATCTCCTGCAGTGCTTCAATGCATCGAAGGTACTCGACCGCTTTCCCCTTTTCCCCATCCCGATAGGCGTTATAACACCCCACAAACAATTCGGGGAAGGCGTTAGCCCCGCCGTTTACACCTCCATCGCCTCCCAATTCAAGAGCATCGACCAACAGGTGTTCCGGACCGACCATAAAAGACCAATCAGGACGCAGCTCGCGCAGCCCGAGAAGTCTTTTGAAATAGTCGAGATCGCCGCTGCTGTCTTTCACTCCAACGATATTTTTGTGTGTTGTCAATTTCCCCAACGTATCAATTTCAAACCAGACTTTTGTCAGGCTCGGCATATTGTAAAGCATTAACGGAAGGGGAAGTTCTTCAACGATATGTGAAACGTACTGGGTCAACTCGGTCTGCCCGGCCGGGAAGTAATACGGAGTAGAGAGGACAACCGTATCCGCCCCTGATTCTGCCGCAAATTTTGCCAAACCAACCGATTCGACAAATGCGGTGTCGGTAATTCCAACCAGGACAGGAACGCGTTTCTCAACGATTCTGCAAACCAGTTCGATATACTCGCGTCGCAGTCGATAACTCAAACTGGGAGCTTCGCCAGTGGTACCGAGAATAAACAGACCACTCACGCCTCCCGCAATCATATGCTCGATCAACCTTGTTGCTCCTTCGACATCGAGCGTGTCTCGATCCAGCAACGGTGTGACAACAGGCGGAACAATCCCTGACAGGGAGAAGGTCTCGGAAGGTGAAGAATTCATGGCTGTTTCGGTAACTGGAACTGTCTTTGAAAACCCAAAAGATAAAAACCGGCACTTGTAACACGGTGCAATCCTGACGTTAAGCCGTCAATAATGCAACCGGAACGCAACCAGAACTCAACCGGAAAATGGAGCCAGACAGTTCAGCTTTCAGAATATGATAGCAAACGGGCCGCGGGCCGCAGCACAATTTCCATCTACCCAACGGGACACCTGATTGGAGCAGAGCAAATGCCAGCAACATGATACCAGCAGTAAATCGCTGCAACAGCAATCCAGGTGAGCACGCAATGCCTGATGACCTGATGAATCGTTTTCAACCCGCCCTGTTGACCGATTCGCTGTGGATGAAACCTGTTTGCCCTTTGGCCAACGGCAACTTCAAAGTGAACGCCGTCCCTTTCCCCGGTGTACTCTCCACGCGAATGCGTCCCTGATGCGACTCAATCACTTCTTTACACATCGCCAATCCAAGCCCGGAACCACCCTGGCCTGATTCATCGGCTGTTTTGGTAGTGAAAAATGAATCGAAAATTTTTGGCAATACCTGCGGCGGTATGCCACACCCGGTATCACGAATTGTAATTTCCGCAAAGCCCTCAGCGAGGTTTTCATCCAGGCTGATTGTCAAAGTTCCCCCTTCTGCCATCGCTTGACGGGCGTTAATAATCAAGTTCAGCAATACCTGTTGAATCTGATTGGCATTCACAACGGCACAAGGCTGCTGGTCAAACTTTTTCACCAACGATATTCGATGGACCTGCAAATCTTTCTCGACCAAAACCAGTACATCTTCCACCAATTGGACCAACTCATAACTTTCCTTGCGATCCCCGTTCTCCCGGGCGTATGACAACATTCCTGTCGTTATCTTTGCCGCTCTTTGGCCCGCAGCAAGAATTTTTGTGAACGACTTTTCACGAATCGCTTCGTCTTTGTGTCGCAAGCCCATTTTGGCGTAGTTGATCACGGTTGTCAGAATGTTGTTGAATTCGTGCGTGATCGACGAGGCAAGAACGCCGACGGTGCTCATTTTTTCAGACTGCATCAACTGTTGACGCATGAGGGCAACCTGATGTTCCAATTCCGCAATTTTCTGTTCGTTGGATAGCTTCATCTTGTTTGCCAAGCCTTCCTGATATTACGCCGTTCTTTCTACTCGATAGACTCCCTTTCCGATCATCGTCATTGATTGCAGTTTCAATCAATCTGTCACAGCATTCCTGATACAACGATCCTGATCATCCTTATTTTCGTCAGACCTGTACGGCTCAGCAAGCTATGGGAAACTGGGCAATTGCGGCAATATCACCAAGCATTACCGGTCTAGCAAAATCGGTTATTTCACCCCAGGAGACGACGCGAACGGAATTCCCGTGATCAGAATTCCACTTATTGATAAAAAAGAAACCTTCCCGTATCGATAACTCAAACCGAGTCAATCCTGGGAAGGCCCGCGCCTCCATACCCGCTCATTTGTTGCTTACCTAGAGCTTCTACTGGTCTCCAGGCTGGGTATCAGAATTCACCCAACACATTACCATCATTACGGATACTCAAGTTCTGCCATGTCGTCAGGTCGATGTTTTCGCTGAAACTGCGTACCGAACCATCCATCAACAGAGCGTTGACGGTCCCGGTGTGATAACTGCGTGAAGTAACCACAGCATACGTTGGTTCCGTGCAACTTTTAGCCTCTCTACAGTTGGTGAAATCTCCATCTGGCGCGCTACCTCCAGCGATGGGAACAATCGTATTCGGTGTGAAAGTGGTTGTAAAACCGGTCTGGTGGACTCGTCCGTCAACCCACTCAGTGTGACCGCTGGCTGTTGGCGATGTGCCGCCAATGACATTTCCTTTCAGCGTACCATTACTGTAGGCACTAACCGTGGCAACATCAGCAGGCATCGCGGCCCCCAATCCGGACAAATCGCCCCCATCACGAATATAGGGAGTAAACGCCTTTACCTCTGCAAAAGCAAGCGTATTGGAAAGACCGTCTGTAAAGTCTCTGTCTGAAGTTCTGCTATTCGGTCCGAAGGCCCCCTGCCCTTTCGTATGGGTCGCGTTATCCCAGACAAACCAGGGCCCTGCGCTGTAGCCGTACGATGTCGGATAATGATCGTTCCCCCGCGGTTTGTCATTCGGATCGGAGGGGCATTGATAGGTCGCCACTCGCACATTGGCGGGCGGCGCTCCCTCGACATACGCCTCTTCCAGAATTGCGATATTGTAGAGCGCCCCTTGCTCCACAAATGGCATAATCCGCGCGTGAATTGACCATTGTCCTCCAGCCGTTCCGTCATTGGAAACACAGACTGCCGGGGGAAACAACGTGTAAGTATCCAGATAATTATGTAGCGCCAACCCAATTTGCTTCAAGTTGTTCTTGCATGAACTTCTTCTGGCTGCTTCTCGTGCCTGCTGGACAGCCGGAAGAAGAAGGGCAACCAATATGGCGATGATAGCGATAACGACAAGCAGCTCAATCAGTGTAAAGCCGCTCGCCCCCCTCATGGAATCAATCTTCAACCGGGTTGAACGACGAACGAAACAATTTCCCCTGGCAAACATAGTGAACATCTCCACATTCAATCACCGACAAGTAAAGCAAGACCACCACACCAACCACGTGGCTGGCCACCTGACAAACAGATATTGAGACTCAATCTCAATAAAAGAGAGTTTAGTAACCTCTCGACAGAGGTCAATGGATATCCCTTTTATTTCTGCTTTTTTCCTGAAACGCACGAAACGTACCACCAGACTATCACGAGCGAACGGCGGGAGAATTGTTGTAACTTATGATATCATCACCCGTTACAGTAAGGCAATTGCCTTTACTCGCGACATTCTGGTCTGGAGCAACTTTTCTTTTTCGTGCTATGCTTATCAACAGAACGGAATGTTTGTTTTGAGGAACTGAAAGACGTTTCGCCGGCAATGCTGGTACTGGAGAGGGGTGAGCAAGATTCACAAGAACAAGTGGTTCCATCTGTTTATCGGTCTTGCGGTTACGATTTTGTGCCTGTGGTATTCCGTCAAGGATGTCAACTGGACGGAGGTTCGAAACAGTTTTACCGCTGCACGGTATGACACAATCCCCCTTTATCTCATCGCCCTTATTCTGTTTTTTTGGCTCAAGGCGATTCGTTGGAGTTGGTTGCTACGTCCCGTAAAACCCCTAACCGCAAGGCAAGTCATCAATCCGCTGATGGTTGGATTTATGGGCAACAATGTTCTCCCTGCCCATCTAGGAGAGATTTTTCGGATCGTCCTGCTGGGCAAACAGCAGAACGTTCCCCCTGCCGCCGTTTTCAGCAGTGTTGCCATCGAAAGAATCTTGGACCTGTTTGCCGTTCTCATACTCGTGGGAGCGGGCCTTCTGTGCGTGCAGGAAATCCCTGAATCGATGCAAACGGCGTTTCAGGGCATCGGAACTGTTGCGATCATCGCAGTCATCATTCTTTCTGCAGGGTTGATCTGGCTCAAACAGGCGTTGCGACTGACAGTTGGCATGATCGAGCGACTTCCGATCTCCACCGCGAAAAAACAGAAACTAAATGAACTGGCGAACCATATGGCTGCGGGAACTTCCGCACTCAGGGAGGGGAAATTACTGCTGGGGCTTATCATCAACTCTCTGCTTCAGTGGAGTTGCAACTGCGTGATGATCTACATTTCGCTTCGCAGTTTTGGCATCCATGTTCCCTTCTCGGCCACATTGATCCTGTTGGGGAGCCTCGTGTTTGCAGTGACGATCCCCTCAACTCCCGGTTTCTTTGGGCTCATTCAGGCGGCGTTTGTGGGGACACTCGAATTGTTTTCCATTTCGGAAGGAAGCGCATTCGCCGCCTCCATCTACTACCACCTGCTTCAATACGTTGCGGTGACCGCGGTCGGGCTGATCTGTCTGGCACGCTCCGGATTTTCCTTCTCCCAGATTCGGCAGGAATCCGAGCAGGAAGTCCGGGAGGAAAGAAATGATGATTCTCTTATTGACGTAACTTCCAATTCAACATAAAGTTAGCGGCGTTCCAATCAGGTTTTCCCCTCAGAGTTTTAACAGAAGATGGCAGACAATCGATGAGTTATGGCAGTGACGTTCCGGTTAACCCTGAAACCA
The DNA here is from genome assembly GCA_027080405.1 of Planctomycetaceae bacterium. Classification (GTDB taxonomy): domain Bacteria; phylum Planctomycetota; class Planctomycetia; order Planctomycetales; family Planctomycetaceae; genus Rubinisphaera. The sequence continues at coordinate 9,398 of JALWSL010000500.1, read as the reverse complement.
TTCGCGGAGAGGGTTGGCCTTGCCTGCGTCAATTTTGTGTTTTTATGGAAAACCGCATCGGCAGTTTGCACGAACTTTTTCGCAAGCTGGAACGCAACGACTTGAGAATAATTGCGATGAGCGTTGTAGACAGTGCCGACTTTTCAACGGTCCGTTTAATGGTGGATGATACGGACCGTGCCCGGGAACTTTTTTCTCTCTCCAACTTCAACTGGTTTGAAAATGATGTCATCGGCGTCATTCTCCCCAATGTCGCCCAACCGTTCGTCAAGGTTTGCCTGGCTCTTGTGCAGGCGGAATTGAGCATCCAGTATACGTACCCTTTGCTGTTCCGAAAAAATGGCCGAGGTGCGATCGCCATCTCTGTCGATGAGATCGATACCGCTCAGGAGATCCTGAAAGATCAGGGACTTGAAATCATCACTGAAGATGACCTGCAAAACGATGATAGCTACTTCTTTTGATACGATCTCCCCGTCTCATGCCCTCCACCTCTTTCAGGCAGAAATTACCGCTGAAACTGATTGCAAAATGGACACTGTTTGCAGTTGTGTTCGTTTACGTGGTTCGTTACGGCTACCAACAGTGGAACGAGGCAGAGTTTAGCCAGGTTCAATGGTCTCCCGGTTGGTGGGTTACAGCGGGATTACTCTATTTTCTCAGTTGGATACCTGCCGGCCTGTTGTGGTGGCTCCTTTTGAAGCAGGCTGGGGTTTCGATACCATTTTACCCGACTTTTCGCTCACACTTCTGCGGACATCTTGGTAAATATGTCCCCGGAAAGGCTCTTTCGCTGGTGATCCGGGCAGCGATGCTTGGCAACTATCACGTCTCCCCTTCTCTGGCGGGGATGCTCGCAACGGTGGAAACTCTTATCACCATGGCGGCAGGCCTGCTGGTCTCAATCACATTGCTGCCGATTGTCATCGGGACTGAATCGGATGAATCGCTCACTCGGATGATCCCTGCTCTGAAAACGCTGACTGATCTCGAAACCGGTACACAGTATCTGATCTCGGCCCTGATCCTGTTGCTGGCCATTCTGGCTACGCCTGTTGTCTCATGGATCCTTCAGTGGGCGACACCTCGTCTGATCGCCAGGACAGCTTCCTCCTGTATCGCCTCAACTGACCAACCGGCGAACAGATCCAGTGTTCGCTTTACCCCCCAATTGGTTCTACTGGGATCCGCCATCGTCTTCATCGGTTGGTTCATCAATGGGTTAAGCCTGGGATGCCTGCTAATCAGTTGCGATATTCTCCCCCAATCATGGACAGCCCCCCTGCTCTGGACATGTGCGGTCGCCGGAGCCACTTCGCTCGGTTTCCTGGTTCTGTTTGCTCCTGCAGGCTTGGGAGTCCGCGAGGGAATTTTAATCGCCATTCTACAACTCTCTCCGCAAATCGATCCACCGGTTGCAGTCATTGTTGCCATCCTGTTTCGCCTGATCTCATTCTCCAGCGAGGTGATATTCGCCGGGCTCCTTTATGCTTTTCCCCTGAAAAACACCACTCCGCCGTAACAAACAGGAGCGAGAACGCACATGTGGACTATTGTTCCCTACAAGTAAATTTCTCGTGAAAGTAAAGAACGATTCCGCTATGCGATCAGCCATGAACTTGATACACTACGATGCAACAGGGATGTTTTGAAAACCGACTCAGGGAGGGACGGTGTGTTTCTAACTTGCTCCATTCGTCGTAAGCTGTTTGTACAGTTTGGGTTAGTGTTCGCCATGCTGCTTTTGATGGCGATCGCGGCGATTATCGGTCTGGTCTCCTATCGGAATGTTCTTTCGGATCTGGAGTACAGCATTACCAAGGCACCACGCAAGGCGGATCTCATTACCGCTATCGACAGGATGTTTCTTCCGCTAAGCAAACAGCCGATGGAGATGAGTGATTTCGACGCGGAAACATTCGCCATTTTCCAACACCAGGATT
>JALWSL010000500.1:0-7445 GCA_027080405.1 Planctomycetaceae bacterium | reverse complement strand
TTTCGTATCGAGTTCGATGAGGCAAACAGGCAAATCATCCGATTTATCGAGAAACTCGACAAGATGCCTCCCAATGCTTCCTACCCGGAGCAGACGCGAATTCTGTTGGTCAATAATCTTCGCAGCACTGTTTCGCTTCTGAAGGAACAGCAGAAACTTCTGATCGACCCCAAACAACGGGCGCAGGCTGCTCAACGGATGCTCGGCTGGTTGGTGAATCTTCATGAGTTCGTCAACGAAATGCCTGACCCGTTTCAGGTTTTTGTGCCCCGTCTTACGAGAGCGGAAAAGAACCTGCAATTCTGCTTGAATATCGTGGTCGTTTCGAGCCTGCTTTCTTTTTTCCTTTTTCTGGGCGTGATGGGAACCAGCCATCACTGGATATTCGAACCGATCAAAAAACTGCACAAAGCCGCCCGGCGGGTTGCCAATGGCGATTTTCAATATCGCGTTGAACTCAAAACCGGCGATGAAATGAATGACCTGGCCGATGTGTTCAATCAGGTGACCGCTCAATTCCACGAAATCAATCAGGATTTGGATCGCAAGGTGCGAGAAAAGACCAGGGCATTGATTCGCTCAGAGCGACTTGCGGGAGTCGGCTTCCTGGCAACCGGCGTTGCCCATGAAATCAACAATCCGCTGCATGTCATTTCCACGATTTCAGAGTCACTCGAGATGCAGGCCTTTTCCGTCCTTGAAAACTGCCCGGAAGCAGATCGTGAACTTTTCACAAAATACCTCGGAATGATTCAGACCGAGGCGTTTCGGTGTCAGGAAATTACGGAAAAACTACTCAGCTTCGCCCGTGGTTCTGAAGTGGCGAGAATTTCGACGGATCTCACTCACCTAGTCAACGAAGTCGTGAGCATGGTGTCGCATTTAAGCAAGTTTCAGGATCGAACAATCACCGTCCTGACTGAAGAATCGATCCACGCCCAGGTGAATCCAAGTGAAATCAAGCAGGTTGTCCTGAACATGGTTTCCAATGCCCTTGAGGCAACCGACAGCGGCGGACATCTGGAAATCGAACTGATGTGCGTCAACGATCAGATTGATCTCATTTTTCGTGACGACGGTTGCGGCATGACTCCTGAGGTGCAGGAGCAACTTTTTGATCCCTTCTTCACTCAACGCAAAGGAGGCGGAGGCACCGGACTGGGGCTTTCGATCAGCCATAAAATTATCGAAGAGCATCACGGCTCGATAGAAGTTTCGAGTGACGGTCCTGGCACCGGAAGCACATTTCGCCTGCGTATCCCCAAAGTGGCCGAAGACTTCTCGAATGAGGACTCACTTCCCGCAGCGGCATGAACTGCTTGTTCAAACTGAAATATCAGGAGTATTTCACGGACGCCAGGGTTCAGGCCCGTTTCCTTTGGGACGCAGGAATTTTGCATCCGTTTCCCTGTAGAACTGATGCAGCTTCCTTCTCATGCGATCGACGCGCGCAGGGTACTTTTCAGCAAGATCATTTTTTTCGCTGATGTCGCTTCCGAGATCATACAGGTGCACTCGGCCATCTTCGAATCGTTCGATCAGCTTCCAGTCTGCCTGTCGGATTGCCGCTCCCGGCATCCCTCCCTGGTTCGAATAATGGGGGTAATGCCAGTAAATGGCATCGCGTTCCAGGCAACTGCCTCCCTTGAGAAGAGGCACCAGCGAGACCCCATCAAGATGCTGTTTCGGTTTTGCCGGCAAGCCTGCCATTTCCAGAATCGTCGGGTAGAAATCTGTGCTGGTTACCGGCACGTCACAAGTGCTTCCCGGTTTTGTAACGCCCGGCCAGCGAATGAGAAAAGCCTCACGGATCCCTCCTTCATAAAGCCAACCTTTTCCACCACGAAGAGGCAGGTTGGAAGTGGGGGAACCTTCCGATGTACTCAACCCGCCATTATCTCCAATCAGCAATACCGCCGTGTTATCCTTCAAGCCTGAGGCTTCCAACTGGTTCAGAACCTTGCCGATTGCTGTATCCATTGATTCAACCATGGCCGCATAAACGGCATGGTTTTGCAGGATACGAACTTTCCTTGGTTTGTTGGTCGGCCAAATCTGTTCTTCGTCTGCAAATTCTGTTTTCCCGGTCAGCCCGAGTCGTTTCGCCTTCAGCCTGTATTTTTCGACCAACTGTTTGGGAGCCATCAACGGAGTATGAACGGAATAGAAGCTCAGATAAGCCAAAAATGGTTCATCCTGGTGCTCTCGAATAAACCTGGCTGTTTCACGGGCCAGTCGGTCGGGCAGATGTTCCCCTTTGGGGCCATCAGTCAGGCGGGGGTTGCCGTAGGGGCTGAAATATTTTCCGGGGCCGTACGGGCCGCCCATCTTCCAGCCACCTTTATTGATGTCAAACCCCTGCCTGGCAGGCCAGTATTGTTCGGTTCCGCCCAAATGCCATTTGCCTGCAAAGAATGTTGTATAGCCATGTTCCTTCAGCGCTTCGGCAAGCGTGACTTCCTCCAACGGCATGTGATCGATCATTTTAGCGGGCAGGAATTTCCCGGAACGTTTTCCGACAAACCAGTCTGTCGCATCGACGCGGGCAGGATATTTTCCTGTCAGAATACTGTACCTTGTCGGACTGCAGACCGGACAGGCAGCGTATCCATTGGTAAACCGCATTCCGCTTTTGGCGAGTCGATCTATATTGGGCGTTTCATAAAAGGTGTCGGGATTATTACAACCGACGTCCATGTAACCCAAATCATCGATGAGCAGAAAGAGAACATTCAATGGCCTGTTCGGCGACTCTGCCGATTCTGCTGACTCGGCTCCAATCGCAACAAGACCAGTGAAAAACAACAAACCTGTCATGCAGGCGTAAAAATAGAAGCGCAAAACCGAAGCCCTCAACCACCCATGGCGACCAAAAGATTTCCAGAGGAACCACTGCTCGCAGTTCCTGTCAGTCAGTCATGCTACGATATGAAAGAGCGGGCATCAACTGAACGAGCCCCGACGGGAAGCGCAACGGCAAAATCCTGAGTATATTTCTTGCGCCAGGTAAGCCAGCCGGACGAGCTGAATGAGTCGAACAAGGGTCAGCCATCTTCCGGTTCGACAATATCGTACCCGGTTTCTGCTTCAACATACGTCTCGCAGGCAGTTACGATCACATCTTCCGGATTAGGAACAATGTCCCCCTGCTCTTCGCCGATCGCGGTTGAAAGCTCTGCGGTCAACTCCAGGACGGACTTCTCGATGCTCCGTTCCAAATCACTTTCCGATGAACTGGAGGCCTGCTGGCTTGACACTGCCTCGATACTGGTCATATCCGAAAGTTGTCCCAAACGCCGGGCATCCAGTTCAGCATAGCGATCCTGAACCGTTTCTTCTCTTGTTTCTTCACAGCCAGATTCTGTTTCTTCACAAGGTTCCACTTCTTCACATGTTTCCTCAACAGTGCGGGAATCATCGCGTTCCGTTTCCCCAATGCCACGAAGGAGACTTTCCGCAAGCTCCTGCCTTTGGGCGGGAGTGATCGAATCGGTTTCAATTTCGATGATCCCGTTTTCAGAACCTTTTTCGATATCACGATCGGGAGCACGATCTTCATGAGACTCTTCATCAACTTCAGATGAGATTTCCCCTTCCAACTGATTGGGGGGCGTACCATCGTCAGCTTCTTCTTCAACCCTCTGTTCAAAAGCGACTTTATCGAAGCCCTCCTGCAGTGAATCATAATCCGATTGCGGCTCTCCTGAACCTGCGGGCTCAGAGGCAGAATGAACCGTCGCGGATTCCGCACAAGCCGGCCCGCCCACTTCAAAAACAGCTGCAGATTCCGAGGGTTCGTTTGCAACTATCGTATCGTGCTGATCCCATTCGGGCGTTGTCTCTCCCTCTCCGCCTTGCTGGACTCCTGAAACAACCTCAACGACAGATTCACCCGCCTCACAGGCATTTCCCGATTCCACTTCACTACTTTCGCAAGAGACTGCCGAGCCATTCAACTCACTGAGCGGATCCAGACGAGGCTGGGGAATATTCCAATGGAGCGGAAGCTTGACCAGATCGGCAAGCGCCTCGCGTACATGTGATTCTTCAGCCGGTTTGGTTCCTTCCAGATAGGCGAGCATGCAAGTGTGATCGCAAAGCTGGTTCAAACAACGGGGCAGGCCGTCAGAAGCGTGAACGATCAAGTCGAGGGCATCACGTGTGAAAAGATCGCTACAGCTTGCTCCTGTTCCCTGAATTCGTGCTTCGATATACCCGACCGACTCCTGTTTGGTTAGCGTTTCCAATGTCACGTGACAACTCAAACGTTGATTCACAGCCTCCAGTGACCGACTCGTCAAGGTTTCCTCCAAAGCAAGATGGCCGGAAAGCACCACGCGAAAAATCGGTTCGGCACAGAACATATAGTTTGTCAAACCGCGAAGTTCTTCCAGAATGTGTTCACCAAGCAGGTGCGCCTCATCAACAATAACGGCTATCCCCTGATGCTTGGGGGCGATCTCGCGTCCGTAAGAGATCAACTCCAACCGGAGTTCCTGTTCGGTCATCCTGGCGTAGGGACGCCCCAGTTCGAACAGAATCGCCTGTAACAACGAACTGCGTGTCGGAAATTGAGACTGCAACAGCAGCACAGGAACAGGGCCATCATCCCGACTCGCATCTTCCGACCCGTTTCCCAAATTTTGGTGGCAATTTCGATCATCCGCACAAATTGAACAGTGACTGGCCAGGCAATCACGAATGACCTTACAAATGAGCGTTTTTCCAACCCCGGCCTGGGCCGTCAGTAGACCGATCCCGTCTCCCTGTCGCAATGCCTGTTCCAACGCCAGCAACGTCCTGTCAACCAGGGGGGTACGATACAAAAGACTGGAATCAGGCACAGAGGAAAACGAATTTCGTGCTAAGTGAAAGAAATCTTGGTACATTCGACGAACATCCCTGAATCGAAACTGTCAGTTGACAGCGGTGTTCAATTAAAAATGAATCAACTGCCAACCGTACAACCAGTTAGATCGGCAACCCGTTTCCTGTCAGCCAGGCGTTGAAACAACCACACGGGCATTGGGGCTTCCCCGCAACACACATGTGCTCATGTGAACATATGAGGTGTTTTTCGTGCATTCTCGCCTGGAAGTTACACCTATTCGTCAAAATCGGCATATCCGATACACAGGCTTGAATGTGGAGAGCAGGATTGACAACATATTCACAAGAGAGCATGAAAAAAAACTTGCAAAATGATTGTATCGGGTAAAATACTTCTTTGGCGTCCTGGGCGCTCCAACTTGACTGTTTTCCCTGCTTGACGGGCTGGTTTTCCCGCATCATCAGATGGAAGGCAGTTTGGCAGAGAGGTTGGTCGAACATATGGTGGTCCAAGTTTTCGAACGATCTCTATAGAAAGTGAAATGTGAGTACTACAACCAGCGGACACGTCACCCGTACCTTTGAGGCTGCGACTCCACATCTATTGCGTTCGTTGATAGGCATTCACGACGCAAACTTGAAACAGATTACCGAGGCGATACCGATTCGGATCATTTCACGCAGCGGCAAGATGCTTCTGACCGGGGAACCGGCGGACGTGAAATTGGCTTCGGAAGTCATAGAAGCGATGCAAAATCGCCTGATGAATAATCTTGTTGTTGATGAATCTGTCATCGCCTCGATTATCGATACCGCGCTTTCATCAAAATTTCACCATCCAGGCTCGTCGTCTCTGGATGAGTACATTGAGGAAGTTGTAGGCATCAAGTCAACTGATCAGGCTGATAAGGTTGCCCCTGCAGTAAAAGCCCTCCCGATTCCGGCTCAGTTACCGGAAACAAAACCGGATGACGCTCCAGAACCGAAATCGGTGGCTCCAGCAGAACGCTCTGAAACCGAACCGGAAGTGGAGCAGGAGGCATTGAAGACAGAAACGGCGGTTGAGGAAGAATCGATTCCTGAAAGCGAACAGCAGGAATCCGCTTCGGAGATGGTGCAAGATCAGGTTTCCCCAACAAGATCAGCCCTCCCCGTAAAATCAACCCCACCACAAGATCAGCCTCACCACAAAGAGGTAAAACAGGCAGAACGGGAAAGCAGTCGCGGCGACGCCAGCGAACCGCCGGAAAAAGCTGCCCAGGAAAATGTCCAGACGAAAATCAAGACCTGTTCTCCCATGTCGGTCCATCCCCGCAGTCATGGCCAGGCGCGGTATCTACAGGCGATCGAACGGAACGACCTTGTTATCTGCTCCGGCCCGGCTGGTTCCGGAAAAACATATCTATCTGTGGCGATGGCATTACATTGCCTGCAGAACGAAATTGTTCGTAAAATTGTACTGGTCAGGCCAGCTGTTGAAGCTGGGGAAAAACTGGGGTTCCTGCCTGGGGACATGATGGCAAAAGTGAATCCGTTTCTGCGCCCCTTACTTGACGCCCTGCGCGATATGGTCGATTATGGACAAATCAGGAAATATATGGATAACGATGTCATCGAGATCGTCCCGCTTGCATTTATGCGAGGAAGGACGCTGAACGATACATTCATGATACTCGACGAAGCACAGAATACGACGATCACGCAAATGAAAATGTTCCTGACTCGCATGGGAACAGGTTCAAAGGTCATTGTGACCGGTGACGAAACACAGAACGACCTGCCGGCACATGTGACATCAGGATTGTCTGACGCGATGAAACGTTTGAAAGGAATTCGGGGGGCAACCTCTCTGAAGCTTGACGGGCGGGACATTGTTCGCCATCGACTTGTTCGGGATATCGTGCATGCCTATGATGACCAACCCAGGCATGCGGAATAAAAACATCTCAGACCAGAGAGTTTATTCTTGATGAACATTTTCCTTATCATTGGCGATGAAGTGATGTCTTAGTGTTGATGTCGTGATGTCGTAGTGATAAAGAGGTGTTCGCGTAGGTTTTGGTTCTGACTTTTCGTGTTAGGGATCGCAATCGGACATTGTTGACCAGGCTGCTGGTTTCGACGATTTGGCGTCAATATGAAGCTCTTTGGTTCCACAAAGCGATCTCGTGTTTCACGTGCAAACGGCTCCCGTTCGTATGCCAGCGGATTGAACAGGCAAAGCTCGGTGCAACTCAAACGCAGCAAAGGGTTGCGTTACCTGATCGGCTTTGTTGCTTCTGTGGGAATTCTCATCGGTCTTCAGGGCTGGACATTCCCGTTCACCCATCGGATCGGCGAACGCTTCGCCGATGGACTTTCCGCGAAAATGGACTTTCAGGTTGTGGACGAGTTTGAAACCAGGCGAGCCATCGAGGAACGTATTCGCCAGGTTCCTTTTATCTTCCGAAATGATCGAAAAGTTCTGGAGAAACTTCCTGATCAACTCCGCGGCGCTTTGGGTAATATCGCCAAGGCAGGAAACTACAGGGAACTTTCCAGCGATGTCCGTCGAGCGTTCGGTTTGATCAGCAATCAGGAATCCTCCGAACTGGAGATAAAAGGGACCCCCAAGG
>JALWSL010000499.1:2261-4439 GCA_027080405.1 Planctomycetaceae bacterium | reverse complement strand
CGCCAGACTCGATCGGTCACTTCGAAGACCTCGCCGATGACCGCCATGGCGGCGCGATTGCCCTCCTCAGAAACAACGCGAGCATACGCGTTTTCGGCGCGCGCTTCGCCCCGTTCAAGTTGGACGATCGTGCGACGGATTCCCTCCAACAGGTCGATCGGTTCGAATCCGGTCAGCATGAGGCCATCAGTCTTTCTGCCCAACGTGGCCGCTCTCTTTTTTTCGGGAAAGCACGTTGCGGGAGTTGTCACATTCCTCCTTTATTTTCTGATCATGAATTTCACAATCTGGGTGTGGGGCAAGGGAACGATCCCGGTCGGTTCGCGGTGACAGAAGATCCGAAAGATAAGGGGGCTTTTCGTACTCCTTCGCTACGTGATGTGACATTGACGGCTCCCTATATGCACGATGGCAGTATTGCGAGCCTGCGGGAAGTGATTGAATTCTATAATGCGGGGGCAGGCGAGAATTCTCTGCTTGATCCGATCATCCATCCACTTGATCTTTCCGATGATGAAATCGACGACCTGCTGGCTTTTCTGGGGACTCTTGAAGGGCGTGTCGTCGAGCCCGGCGAAATCATCCTGGGCAAAAAGAACGATGGAAAGGAAAAAGAATGATTGCCTTTCCTGAACTCCCATCACTCCCACTGGCTCACGTCACGTACATTGTCGATCCGGAAAAGCTGGAGGCATTGGCAGGTCGGGATTGGAACTTTCTCCTTTCCCCACTGTTCGATCCGCTGTACCTTTCGATGATTGTCGCAACGCTCCTGGTAACGGTTCTCGCTTTTGCGGCGTGCGAGTTGGTGAAACCGCTGCGCGAGGCTTGCCACGGAATTCATAATCGCCTGTTGAAGTATCACGGTTTCATACCGCTTATCCTGCGGGTCTCTTTGGGAGTCGCGTTTGTGGTTGCAGGCACCAAACAGGTGTTGTTGCTGCCGAATGTGCCCGGTGAAGCACTCAGCACGCTTGAAGTTGTGATCGGCTTTTTCCTGATTGTCGGCTTCATGATCCGGTTTAGCGCGATTGTCGCGCTCGGAATCTACTGTTACGGTCTTTACACCAGCCATTATCTACTGGGGTCGATGGAAACGGCGGCAGCGGCTTTGCTGATAGCGGCTCATGGGGATGGCCCCCCCAGTATCGATAACATTCTCGATATCGATCTGCTGAGTCGTCCGTTGAATTTTCTTTGGCGTTTTCTGCAACGGCATACCGGTGTGGTTCTCCGATTGGCATTGGGCTCCACTTTAATCTGGTTGGCGGTAACGGAAAAGGCGATGAATCCTCGTGTCTGTGAAGCAGTCGTCATCGATTACAAGCTGGAAAGCGTGATTCCTGTCAGCACAGCGATGTGGGTCTTCGCAGTCGGTGTGATTGAATTCGCTGTTGGTCTCGTTCTGGTGTTGGGATTTTTCACCCGTACTTTTTCCATCATCGCCTTTCTTGTGTTAACGCTTTCCTTCTTTTACTTCCGGGAGGAAGTGGCAGGACATGTGACATTCTTCGGTGCCCTGCTCGTTCTGATGGTTACCGGGGCAGGGGCCTTCAGTATCGATTCACTGATCGCGTGGAAAACGCGGCATGTTCGAGGAACCGTGACTCCCTACGATGAATGATTTCTTGCAATAGTATGAAGTGGGTATGGTGAATCCGACGTCAAAATCTCCGCGAAGCAATAGGACGCGTTCAGGAAAACGGGGGGCGTCCGGGGTGTTGCCCGCCGGTCATGCCCTCCAAACCGGGAACGCGGAAGAGAACCCGACTCTTCTGGGGAAGATCAGACGCTGGATTGCCGAGGGGGCTGCGACCGGGCTCGGGATTTCATTGATCATTCACCTTCTCCTGCTCTTCGCTTTCTCGTTGTACATCATCCGTAGCGACAAAGCCGAAGAATTTGTCCTGAGTTCCAATGTCGCCGCGGAAGAAGACCTTGATCTCGAAGAATTGTACGATGTGACAATGGATGTCCCCGAGGCCTCCGATTCTCCCGACCAACCCAACTTGATGCAGGATCAACCGACGGAGCTGATCGCTACCCCCTCTTTTTTGAAGAACAACTCGGGAGAAAAGGTGGGAGAGCAGTTTGGTTTCAGGATACCGACGGGCGGCAATGTTGTCAGCAAGGGAAGTTTCACCGCCTGGACAATCCCCAAAGATCCCGAACCGAGGC
>JALWSL010000499.1:0-2251 GCA_027080405.1 Planctomycetaceae bacterium | reverse complement strand
TTCCTGACCGGCGATGACGGATACAGAACACCGATTGGTGAATACCGCGGCAGCAAATTTCCCCAAAAGTATTACGGCAAATTCGATATGAAAGCGAAGCAGTTCGTTATCAAAATTCCGGGAGCAGCCGCGAAGGTGAAGGATGAAATACTGATCCAATCCCGGATGCTTAAAGAGAAGCAGAAGCTTGTGATCGTTTTTTGAAGGCACGGTTGCGTGAATCGTCGGGGTGAGCACAGTTCCCGATATAAGCAGACCTCCCGTGGTTGACTGCCGTTGAGATTCGACGACGGCAGGAACCCAACCCCCGAAATTTCTGGAAAAGGAACCGGCAACAACATCACAACGCGTGTGATAGCAAGGGGTTATACAAATGGGGACGCAGGGATTTGAACCCTGGACCTACCGATTAAAAGTCGGTTGCTCTACCAACTGAGCTACGTCCCCCCGGTTCCAGCGAAACCGATATTCCCGCCGGGTTTTTGCACTCGCACCGAGGTATAAAGTGCCTTCCGATACGGAGATATTCGGAATGATGCTGTTTTAATTCAAGTCAAAAAGCTCATTTTACTAAAAATATGAACTGATCTGCAGGAAATTCAAAGACCGGCCTGTCTTCTGTTTGCTTTGACTCAAAAGACGGGGCAAGGTTCGCAAGAGAGGAAAACATCTCTTCTCTTTCCCGCTGGCGGGCATAAGATAACAGAAACTGCGGTGAGAACAAGTCAGCAGCGAGAATCGATACGGTTTGGCCGGGCTGTCCGGTTCCCTGTGCGTCTTTTGCAGATTCAATCATCATTTTTCGGTCCACTTTTCAGACGGTTCAATTTTCAGGCGGATCAACAAAACTGATCAGTGATTTTTGATCTCTTCCGGTAAAAGTTGCCCTGTTTCGGGGTGGTTCGGGTAGAATCGGGTGACTTGCGGAATCGATCGGTTTATGTCAGAATTTCAACCCACTTAATGATCATGAAACGTGGCTGTTAAAATAACCCGACCTGCAGAGATGATGGCGAGTTCCGCTTCAAGACGGAGCGTATTTCAAAGTTTTCAGATCATTTTGGCGGGATTCGTGCAAGGTTAAGAATGGGCCGAATCTTCGTGGTAAGTGGAGGCCTGAAGCTTCCAATTTTGTCAGAATAATCCCTAAAGTCCAAATATCCTCACACTGGTTACGGTTTCCCTCTATTCCAGCGGCCGTGCTTGGATGACCGGGCCTATTATTGCCGAGAATGAAGACTATGTCGTCTTCCCCAATTCTAGAAACTGAACAGGAACAGTGTACGCTTTCATCGAAAAAGCGTGCCGGGTTGACCTGGTACGTTTCCCCCCGGCTTTGGTTGAGAAAAATAATTGGTCTGAACGACACGCCCCACTCGATCGCATTGGGGGCTGCGGTAGGGACATTTGTCGCGTTTACCCCGACCGTGGGTATTCAAATGTTGGTTGTCCTTGCAGTCGCCTGGCTGGTGAAACCGTTTTTCCGTTTCAATAAATTGGCTGGTTTAATTGCGGTTTACATCTCCAATCCGGTTACCACGTTACCGATTTACTGGTTCAATTACTGGATCGGCAGCTTTTTCATCCCCGGGAATCTGACACGGGAACACCTGGCGACCCTGCTCAGTTACGAATCCCTTTGGCAGTGGAGCAATAGCATGTGGGCTTTGCTGATCGAAATCGGCTGGCCCTTGCTGTTGGGCTCGATCATTGTCGGGCTGTTTTGTGCTTTACCGACCTATCCCCTGGTTAAATGGCTTGTCGAAACGGTACAGGCCAGGAAACGGCATCATCGAACCAAAAACAGTTTCTGACAGGGAGCCTCTCGCGGGATCCCACCTGCTTTTCAGACTGTGGTCGCATTTACCGGTTTTTTTCCAGTGCTTCACCGACCTGTTTGGCGATTGATAGCAGTTTCTGTGGAACCGCATCGGTCTGTTCGTACAATTCTTTCCATGAAACCGCGATCACTGCCCGTGGTGTTCCCGATGAATCGGCGATCGGACAGGAAAGGGAGCATCGTGCGCCGAAGCGATTCAGCCAGCCGGCTGATTTGGCCAGTTCCCCCTCTGTCTCGCTTGCCCGGGCCGGGGCAGCCCGGTTGTTGACGACCGCGTTGACGGTGCCCAGTTGTGTCTGAGCCAGAGGAACCTGTCTGGTCTGTTCCCGAAATTCGTCAGCGACCTGTCCGGGAAATCCTTCTTCAAAAGCACAAAGTACCTGCGAAAGATTGTCGCCATCAATCTTCCAG
>JALWSL010000498.1 GCA_027080405.1 Planctomycetaceae bacterium | reverse complement strand
AACGTTACGGCATGAATCGCTTTGGACAATGCTGCCTGCTTTCCCGCCGGTTGATTGATGCGGGGGTGCGGTTTGTCACGATCAATACATTTTTGACCGTCTTCAACGAAGTCACTTGGGATATCCATGGTTCCAAACCGTTTACCTCGGTTGAAGGAATGCAGGCGAAAATCTGTCCGATGTACGATCAGGCGTATTCCGCATTGATTGAAGATTTGGATGAGCGTGGCATGTTGGACAGGACAATGGTATGTAATCTGGCTGAGTTTGGGCGAACGCCGCGCGTGAATCCGGCTGGAGGGCGGGATCACTGGCCGCAATGTTTCAGCGTCTATTTTGCAGGCGGCGGCGTGAGCGGCGGGCAGGTCGTTGGTGCCAGCGATCCGATTGGTGGTGTCCCCGCGGATCGGCCCGTTGAACCGGCCGAGATCGTGGCAACAATCTTTCGCAGTCTTGGATTCGATCCGCAAATGACACTCCCCGGCCCGGGGGGGAGACCTTACCCGTTGGTCGATCAGGGGCATTATCCCATTCATGAACTGTTTTAAGAACCGTGACGTCAGATGGTCGCTGTCCGTGGTAGCGAAACACCAGCCGAACAGGAAAGGCTGCAGCTAATCTTCCGTTACTGGGCCAGAATTCTGGCGATTTTCAGCAAGCGTTCAGGAAGTTTTTTCTGAGAAGAAACGACAACATCCAGGGGGGTGGCGACAACTTCTCCGCCGATACGCCCCACCAGGGAGCCGAACTGCCCGTTCAGCAGGAATTGGATGGCGGCAGCTCCCAATTCCGTCCCCAGAATTCGATCAAAAAGTCCCGGGTTCCCTCCCCGTTGTACATACCCCAGAATCGATGCCCGCAGTTTGAAACCGATCCGTTCATGGTGTTGCTGGAAGTGTTCAAGTAGGGCAGTGGCATTATTCCTGCTTCCTTCTGCCACTACAACAATGGCGTGAGACTTTCCCCGGTTATAAGCATCGGCCAGTTCGCTCGCGATCGCTTCCGGAGAGATTTCCAGTTCAGGAATGACAAACGCTTCCGCTCCGCCTGCCAAAGCAGTCATTAGCGCCAGGTACCCGCACTTCCGTCCCATGACTTCAACCAGGAATGCTCTTTGATGCGAGGCGGCTGTATTTCGTAGCCTGTCAATCGTTTCCAATGCGACATTCAAAGCGGTATCAACTCCCAATGTTACGTCCGAGCCGTACAGGTCATTATCGATTGTCGAGGCAATGCCGAGTACCGGAAAACCCATTTGCGAAAGGGCGTGTGAACCTGTTTGACTGCCATTTCCCCCGATCACAATGACGGCTTCAATTCCCGCCTGTTCCATTTTCTGGATCGCGAGCTGACGCCCGGATTCCGTTTTGAACTCCAGGGAACGGGCACTTCCCAGAATCGTGCCCCCCCGCTGCATAATGCCACCTACGTGGCGACGATCAAGCAAACTCCAATCACCTGCCATCAAACCGTCATAACCGTGATGAACTCCGTAAACTTCGAGTCCTTCTTCGATGCCCGTGCGCACAACGGCGCGAATTGCGGCGTTCATTCCGGGGGCATCGCCCCCGCTGGTCAATACTGCAACACGTTTCATCATTGTTCCTATACTGTTTCGCCTGGTTCAGGGCTCCATTGGCTGGATCAGGTTCCCATTGTAGTTTCCGGGCGGGTAATAATAAACAGTTGGCGGGCCATGTCGTTGTGCGTTTGTTTGATTCTGACTGTAGTATGCCATTGCGAACCGCGGAATCTACATTCTGTTGACCTCTCTACAATCTTTCCATATAAGAAAACTCCAATTCAAGTGTTATCGCGGTCAGTTTTTCAGGGAAGAACTCAAGGAAGAAAATGGCAGAATGAACTCAAAGACAGAAACGACAAGGCTTGGTCAGCTCGCTTCAACGGCGATCTGTGGTAACGATATTACTTCTTCCTGCCTGTATGTCTCTGCTCTGGCGATTGGCTATGCCGGGTGTTGGGCACCAGTTTGCCTGCTGTTTGTAGCGGGAACGCTCTATCTTTTTCGCTCCATTTATGCGGAAGTGGTTGGGGCGATACCGCTGAACGGCGGTGCCTACAACGCCCTGTTGAATACGACGAGTAAATTCAGAGCTTCGATTGCAGCCTGTTTGACAATCCTTTCCTACATGGCGACGGCTGTCATCTCCTCCAACGAAGCCATGCACTACCTGCACACGCTTTGGGAGGGGTTGCCGATTATATCGGCGACAATCGGCTTGCTCGCCTTTTTCATGATTCTTTCCATTATCGGGATTACAGAATCGGCTGTTGTTGCCATCGGGATTTTTATATTTCATCTCTTTTCGATGTCCCTGCTGTTGATTCTGGGGTTGTTCGCGATTTTCAATACGGGAACGGAAACGCTTTGGCAGAATCTGGCTGAGCCGGCTCCGGGCGGGATCTGGTTGGCCCTGTTTCTCGGATTTTCTGCCTCGATGCTGGGGATTTCCGGTTTCGAATCTTCTGCCAACTTTGTTGAGGAGCAGGCTGATGGCGTTTTCCCCAAAACGCTGCGTAATATGTGGATCGCGGTAACGGTTCTCAATCCCGGGATGGCCGTATTGGCGTTGGCGTTGGTGGCTACTCCCGATGTTCGTGATACGTACCAAAACGCACTTCTTTCCCACATGGGGACTATTGCTGCCGGGAACTGGCTATCTTGGCTGATCAGTATTGATGCCGTGATGGTTCTCAGCGGGGCGACACTGACAAGTTTTGTCGGAGTAACCGGCTTGATCAAGCGAATGGCACTGGATCGCTGTCTACCCCGTTTTCTGTTGAAGGAAAATCGGAGAGGCACTCCTCATCGGGTGATTATCACCTTTTTCCTTCTCTCGGTCTCTGTTTTGATGATTACCCGGGGAGAGTTGAAATCGATTGCAGCGGTCTACACGCTTTCTTTTCTGTCCGTGATGGGGTTGTTTGTTATTGGGAATCTGTTGCTGAAAGTGAAACGCGCAAACTTGCCCCGTCCGACACGGGCTTCCTACCAGACCGTCCTGACCGCTCTGCTCGCCGTTGGGATCGCCACGTACGGGAACGCCAGACTCAACAAGCAGTATCTGTTCGTGTTTCTGGAATACCTGGTTCCCACAATTTTGATTGTCACCCTGATGTTGACAAGAACCCAGATTCTCGAGCTCATTGTCTTTTTTGTTGATGAGATACGCCAGAAAGTAACTCGCGAAAAGAAGGAGGCCATCGAGCATCACGACCGCCTTTCTGCTGCCTGGTGGACTCGGATCGGTCGCAAGGTGAAGCAGTTCGATCGATATCTGCACGATTGGCTCGATGAAATCCGTAAACAGCAAATCGTTTTTTTTACCCGAGGTGACAATTTACCCAACCTGAACAGCGTGATGCTCTATATCAGGGAGAACGAGCACACCAATCATGTCAAATTCGTGCATGTCCGACAGAAAGATACTGTTGTGCTCCCCAAGCTGAGAGAACATCTTGAATTTTTGGATGAGGTCTACCCGGAAATCGATATCGAGTTTGTCGAGTTGGAAGGCATTTTCTCTCCGGAATTGGTACGCTCTCTTTCCGAACAGTGGGGAGTTCCAGCCAACTTGATGTTTATCGGGGCACCGACGGGGCAACTCAAATTTCGACTCTCGGAATTGGGAGGAGTGCGGCTGATTATCTGACACGCTGATTATCTGACGCGGTGTGATCACCCATCCCGAGGCATGCCGTCGCACTGGTCAACTCACTGACGTACCGGAGTCTGCCAGGCATCGCACAGCCAGGCTCGCACAACTTTTGCCTGCGAACGCATAACCGCTCTGTGGCGCCGAGTAGGAGCGCGGCGCTGCGGAGGCCATGATTAGGAGCGGGCGGTACTGCTCCTCAAGCAGGGGATTCACCGATTTTTCGATCGCTCATCGACCGGAACATCACAGGCAATGTCGCACTGGTCATCATCGCAATCATCAGTCTGATCCAACTCCGAGGATCCGCGTGTATAGGCCGAAAAACCTTGGGGGTTCATTTTTTCTTTCGAGAAGCCGGTGTACCAATAGCTCTGGTTCACGTTGCCGGTTGCATCGGAAATATCGTTCAGTTCCGCAACGACCGCATGCTGGATCTCGGTCAATCCAACAATCAGCCCCAGAACAAGAATGGTCGCAATTAGCACCAACTCTGTTGAAACAACATACCCCGTTTCATCTTCTATCAACGCACTTATGCCCGCCATTCTCCGTAACCCCCGTATGCAAGAACGCTCGCCCTCTCGCCTGTTCCAGGTAGAAGCTCACCCACAAAGTCTCACAAAGGCGCGCTCCCAAAGCATTCAGTAAAAGTGAAATATCCACCGAAACCGAGCATCCTCATTATGCGGATATTTACAAAATTTTCAATAACTGGACAAATAATTAGTCCTGTTTTGATGGGCAGGCCACAACCAGTCCTGAAA
>JALWSL010000497.1 GCA_027080405.1 Planctomycetaceae bacterium | reverse complement strand
GCTTTACGCATTTCCACCATTCCGTCGGCGCCGTCGCTACCCATTCCGGTGAGCATGACGCCCACAGCGTTGGAACCAACCCATTTGGCCACCGATCGAAAGAGAACATCCACGGAAGGTTTTTGCCCGCACACCAGTTCCCCGTCATGGCACCTCACCTGATAAACACCTCCTGATCGCACAACAGACATGTGTTTGCCGCCAGGAGCAATGAGAACTCGCCCCGTCATGATACGATCCCCCGTTTCCGCCTCTTTTACATCCATAGCACAGAGGGTGTTGAGACGATCGGAAAACATTTTGGTAAATCCGGGAGGCATGTGCTGAACAACAACCACCCCCGGCATGTTGGCCGGGAACTGCGAGATGACCACTTTCAGGGCTTCTGTTCCTCCGGTGGACGCGCCAATAGCAATCACCTTGTCGGTAGATTCGGAAAGGGAACTCATGGGTTTGCGAACGGTTTGAGAAACGGTAAAACGTCTCTTCTTCCAGGAACTGACATCCACTCGGGCGGCCATTTTTACCTTTTCGCGGAGTTCTTTCATGAGCATTTCCAGCCCATTCGCCACATTCATGGCCGGTTTGGTTACAAAATCCACGGCGCCGGAAGCCAGGGCATCAAGCGTCACTTCGGCCCCTCGTTTGGTCAACGCACTCACCATAATAACCGGAATGGGATATTGCGGCATAAGTTTTTTCAGAAATTCCAGACCGTCCATTCGGGGCATTTCCACATCCAGGGTCAGTACGTCTGGACGGCGGTGTACGATAAGATCCCTTGCCTGGTAGGGGTCGGCCGCTTTCCCCACGACCTGAATTTGGGGATCGCGGGACAGGCCATTGGCCAAAATATTTCGTACTAATGCGGAATCATCTACAATCAGCACTTTAATCCGACTTATCATTTTTGCGTCCTCATTAGCTACACTCGCTGGTAAACCGCTGGTTGCACATAGCGAAAATGCGGATTATTCCGTCCAATAGTTTCTGTGTGCCCCAGAAAAAGGTACCCGCCCGGTTCCATGATCTGGTAGAAGCGATCCGCCAGTTGGGCCCGGGTCTGGGGATCAAAATAGATCAGGACATTCCGGCAAAAAATAACCTGAAATTTCCCCTTGAAAGGGAAAACTTTGTTCATCAGATTAAATCTTCGGTACAAAACCTGTCGGCGAATTTCTTCTCTCACTTCCACGGAGTCATCTGAAACTTGTTTGAAATATTTCCATAACTCCCGGGGAAGCTTTTCAATGCTGTCCTTTTGGTACACGCCCTTACGTGCCTTTTCCAGAGCCACGCTGGAAATATCCGTGGCAAGAATGTCGTGTTTCCATTCGTGGGCACGAAATCCCAGAAATTCCTTGAGCACCATGACAATGGTGTAGGGTTCCTCCCCGGTGGCTGCCGCCGCACACCAGATTCTTAGATCATGACGGCCTTTTTTTTCTAACTTTTTTGTAATTTCTGGTAAAACAACCTTTTTTAAATAGACAAAATGATCTGATTCGCGCCAGAAATAGGTAAAATTCGTAGAAATTCGGTCAATTAATCTGGATAGCATAAACCCACTTTTATCTTCCAGTATTTTTTTATAATATTCATAATAACTGGAGAAGCCGTGAGCCGCCACATCTTTCTGCAATCGGTTGATAATAAGCGACCGTTTTTCATCATCAATAACGATGCCAGTGTGCTTATAGATCAAAGCAGAGAGCTGTTGCAGCTCCTCATCTGTCAATTTTAAGTGCCCAATATGCTGCATGAATTAGAATCTTCCAAATTGACTATCGTCCAGCGAGATAATATCTTCAGGCGTCACCTCAGAAGGTTCGTCTAACATGATCCCTAGAAGAGAATTGGAACTTTGCTCTTTTTTCTCAACCCCTTCTGCTCCCGCCTTCTTTGCAGAGGTTTCACTTTCTTCAGCATGTCCAGCTGCAGCTGCTTGTCCGGGTATAGATACCTGCGAACTTGCGCCATCCCCTGCAGCGTGATTTATCTTAAATTGCAGCACCATTTGTTTCAGAACACGCGCCTGTCCGGAAAGCTCTTCCGAAGCTGATGCCATCTTTTCCGTATTTCCAGCTGCCAACTGCGTCACCTGATCAATTTGAGACAATCCGATCTTAAACTGTTTGATTCCTTCTGTCTGTTCACTCGAAGCAGACGATATTTCACCAATAAGGTCTTTCACCTTAACTACATTCAAGACAATTTCATTTAGAGCCTCATTGGTTTCTTCTTCTAATTGGGCCCCGATTTTAACTTTCTCCACCGAATTTTCAATGAGTTCGGCTGTTTCCTTTGCGGCTTTGGCACTTCTCTGGGAAAGATTTCGCACTTCATCAGCAACCACAGCAAATCCCTTTCCGTGCACGCCGGCTCGGGCCGCTTCCACCGCCGCGTTCAAAGCAAGCAAATTCGTTTGAAAGGCAATTTCATCGATAACCTTTATGACATCTTTAATTTTTTGCGAGGATTTGTTGATTTCAACCATTGCCTCATTTAGAGATTGCATTTTAGCTTTGCCCTTTTCCGCATTTTGGTGAGTCACAACCGCTAGTTTGCTGGCCTGTGCGGCATTTTCGGCTGTCTGCTTTGTTTGGGTAAAAATCTGGGACATAGAGGAAGACAATTCCTCCAGCGAGCTGGCCTGTTCCGTTGCGCCCTGACTCAAAGACTGACTGGCATCAGCCACCTGCCCTGAGCCAACAGTAATCTGGTCCACCGCTTTGTATACCTCACCAAGGGCCTGGTTCAACGAATCCAGCACAGAGTTGACGGCTTCTCGGATTGCTTCGTATTCGCCTTCAAATTGATCTGAAATACGAACTGTTAGATCACCCTTAGCCATACGCTTAAATACATTACTCAGTGCCCGAAGCGGTTCCACAATGCCATTTACCATCCGATTGATATTTTCAACAATTTCTCGAAATTCACCTTTGTGATTGGAGCTATTGGCCCGAACACTCAAATCACCCCGAATAGCACTTTTGGCCAACTTATTGGTATCATCAATTAAAAGACGAATATTCTTTTTCAGATTGATAATTGCCTTTCCAAGAACATCTTCGTCAGAAATAGCCTCGATTTCAACGGATAGATTTCCATTGGAAATAAAATTTACTGCTTCCACTTTTTTTCGTAGCGCTTCTATCATCTTTCGAAAAGAATTAGACAAGTTCCCGATTTCGTCATCAGCATCATATACAATAGATTGATCAATATCCCCATTGGCGATATTTTCTGCCACCTGCATCATTTCTTTTAACGGCGTAACAATTTGCTTTGCAATGTAAACCATGAAAAACAGGGATAAAATTAAAGTAAAAACTCCAGCCAGCACCAAAAAAACAAGCGTCATACTGGCCTTGCTTTCTGATTCGGTTGCCCGCTTTGTTAACTGAATTGAAACAGCGTCTTCCACATTTTTCATCAGATTAATTTTTTGTGTTTGCATCCGGAACCATTGGTTGGGGTCAATTCCAAATCCCCCCGTTGACTTTTTCTGAACCGCAACGTTCTCCATTTCAGCCACCTGCTGGACAATTGGGCTTTCCATTTTTGTGCTGTAAATTTCTTTAACTTTTTCGTGTGCAAACATAAGAAAAAGGTTACGGTAGTCGTTCTGAGCGGCTTTCAATGAGATGAATTTCTCATACATTCCTGGGCCGAATGCGTTGTTGGCAAATGTATTACTAAGAACAGCTCGTTCAATACCGGCATTTTCTTTTTCCCACATCAGAAATACATAAGACAAGAGCATGTTGAGAATCCCGTTGCTTTGCCCTTTTTTGATGCTTTCCGTAATTCCGAAAAGCAGATCATAAATAATCTTTGTATAAAAACCAGTAGCATCGGCTAAGGAAACACTCATGGCATCCACCTGAGCGCGCACCGAATTTAAATGAGCCAATTGCTCCTTGACTTCAGCTATTTTTTGGGAAAAAACAGGTCCGAAACATGTCGTATTGACTTTAGCTAAATATGTTTGGAAACTATTCAGCTTAGCATCAGTCTCGGCACGCTGTGATTGTAAATCCGATTTAAAGCGAGTGCCTTTGCTCCCATAGTAGCCGGCCGTCAGTCCACGCTCTTTTTGCATTTCATGAATAAGTGTGCTAGATTGTGCAGCAAATTCGGACATTTTTAGAATATTGTCCATGTTGTGCTGCTCGTGAATTTTGGTCATCACACCCCATACTAAAAAAGTTAGGACGGCCAAAATTGGCACCAAAAAAAGAAAAAAGAGTTTTGACCGAACTTTCAATTTTCGAAATGAGAACATGACTTTTCTCCTTAATTTGTTGCTTTAACATTTAATTGTGATAGTTCGTCGTATTCATTCTTTTTTCTTCGATGATTTTCGTTTGCAAATCACCGGTTTGGTTGATGCAACTAAATCTAATTTAAAACCGGCTACTCTTAGCCCCCGGTTCTCC
>JALWSL010000496.1 GCA_027080405.1 Planctomycetaceae bacterium | reverse complement strand
AAGGCACAAGCCGCGTTGGAAGCAGTCGGAATGGAGGATTTTGCGAACCGTCAAATTGGGCGTCTTTCCGGAGGGCAACAGCAACGGGTTTTTCTGGCCCGTTCTCTGGCGCAGGATGCCGATATCTATTTCCTTGATGAACCTTTTGCCGGGGTCGATGCGGCAACTGAAGATGTCGTCCTGAAAGTGCTGAGCGAACTTCGTGAACAGGGAAAATTATTGATCGTGGTCCATCATGACCTGCTCACGGTTCAGCGGTCATTCGATTCCGTTCTGCTGTTGAATGGTCGCCTGATCGCCTATGGCCCGATTGAAACGACGCTCACGGAAGAAAATCTCAACAAAACGTATGGCGGTCATCTCCCGATTCTCGACCGGATCAGCAGTGCTGTCCAGCAGGAGGCAGGCTCGAACTTTCAATAACAGACCGGGACGGGAACTTGCGTCTGCTTGGATCATCTCTTCAGGTTCGCTACGATGCACCACAGGAATAGAGTGGATCGAGTGGAAAGAACGAAACCACAATTAACATCTGAAATCCACGCCAGACCGTACCTCGTTGAAAGCATGCCCGGCAATAAAGTGATTGCAGCACCGAAGCAGTAAAGGTGAGAGTATGAACAAACCAACTGAAGCAGGGTTCAACACCGAACAGTCTTTTTCTGCGGTTCAAGATGGAGAGGGCAATCAGCCCTGTCATTCCATGAGTGTTCCAGGCAAAAAACCGTTCATGTTGTTTGCATCACTGATGCTGTTCCTGGTCAGTCCGACCTCACTGCCGACCGTTTATGCCAATTACGCCAAACAGAAAATATCCCAACCCTCCCGGTCTCCTCAACCGGATGAAGTAGTCGTTTATAAAAAAACACCCCAGGGCGAAATGAAAATAAATGTTTTCCTGCCTCCCGAGTTCAAAAAAGGGGAACGCCGGCCGGCGATTGTCTTTTTCTTTGGCGGTGGCTGGGTGGGAGGGAGTCCGAAACAGTTTTACCCGCACTGCAGATATCTGGCCGATCGGGGCATGATCGCATTTGCTGCCGAGTATCGAATCAAAAACAAACACCAGACGTCTCCCTTTCAATGCGTTGAAGATGGCAAATCGGCCATCCGCTGGGTGCGAGAACAGGCGGAGCGATGGAATATCGATCCGGATCGCATTGCAGCGGCAGGCGGCTCAGCCGGAGGACACGTTGCAGCAAGCACCGCATTGATTCCAGGCCTGGAAGCTGAAAATGAAAATAAAAAAATTCGGTCCACTCCCGATGCTCTCGTCCTGTTCAATCCTGTTCTTGACACGACAGAAACCGGCTGGAAGGGGGGACACAAGCGATTGGGCAAAAGGGCCGAAGAACTTTCGCCGATCCACCATATCAACGGTAAAACACCACCTGCCATCATTTTCCATGGTACCGCGGACACGGCCGTTCCTTATGAAAATGCAGAGCGGTTTCAGAAAATCATGAAAGAACACGGGAATCGATGCGAACTGTTTGGCTATCCCGACCGGAAGCATGGTTTTTTCAATTTCGGCAACAGGCAGGATTACCTGGATACCGTTTCCAAAATGGACGACTTCCTCGTTTCCCTGCGATGGCTGTCGAAACAATAGTGCTGCAGGCAGCAATTGATGTGTCACGTTGGGGGCATTTCGTAAGTCAAAACGCCGAACAAGTTCTACCCACTATGAACAGACTAGCTATCCTTGGTGCGACGGGATCAATTGGAACCAGTTCTCTGGATGTTGCGCGAGCCTATCGGGATCGTCTGGAAGTGGTAGCCGTTTCAGCCAATCGAAACTGGCGGAAACTGGCGGATATATGCAGAGAGTTTTCGCCACGTGTTGCCATTCTGGCTGAGGAGAAAATTCAAAATGAAGTTGACACCGAACAGTTCCCCAAACAGACGGAACTGCAGTTTGGAACCGAAGCGATAACACAAATCGCCAGAGCGGAGGAAATCGATACCGTTATCGCAGCGATCGTGGGAGCAGCCGGCCTGAAGAGTTCCTACGCGGCTGTTGATGCGGGCAAGCGACTGGCCATCGCCAACAAGGAAACGCTTGTCGTTGCAGGCCCGATTATTGTCGATCGAGCCGAGCAAACCGGTGCGGAACTTCTTCCTGTCGATAGCGAACACAGCGCGATCTTCCAGGCGCTGCAGGCAGGAAAACATCGGGAAGTTTCCAGAATCATCCTGACATCCAGCGGCGGCCCCTTTCGCGGAAAATCGAAAAAAGAAATCGCAACGGTCACTCCCGAACAGGCCCTGCAACACCCGACCTGGGACATGGGAGAAAAAATCACCATCGATTCTGCGACCATGATGAACAAGGCGTTGGAAATCATCGAGGCACGCTGGTTATTCGGGTTGCCCGCCAGGCAGATCGAGGTGGCCATTCATCAGGAATCGTTTGTGCATTCCATGGTCGAGTTCATCGACGGTTCGGTTATGGCACAAATGTCTCCACCAGATATGCGATTGCCCATTCAGTACGCCTTGTCGTATCCTCATAGATGGGAAGCAGTTGCAACAAAATCGAAATTCGACAAAGCGTTTTCGCTCCATTTTTCTCCGCCGGATTTTGAAAGTTTTCCTGCCTTGCGACTCGGTTTTGATGTCGCCACACAGGGGGGAACGACCGGAGCAGTTTTGAATGCTTGCAATGAAGTTGCCGTTTCGCGGTTTCTTCGCAGGGACCTTTCGTTCTATGATATCCCGCGTCTGTGTCGTGAGTTGCTGGATCGGCACGATTTTATCTCGAAACCAACAATTGAAGAATTAGAGGCCCGGGATCAATGGGCCCGCAAGGAGAGTTATCTGTGGAAACCATAACGGCTGCTTTGTTGCTGGCGGTCAGTCTGAGCAGCATACAAAATACATTGATCGTTGCCCTTGGTTTGGGTTTCGTTATTTTTTTCCATGAATTGGGACACTTCGCGGTCGCCAAATGGTGTGATGTTTATGTCGAACGCTTCAGTATCGGATTTGGCCCCATCCTTCTTTCCTGGAAGTGGGGAGAAACCGAGTACGCGCTTTCACTGATTCCGTTTGGCGGTTATGTGAAGATGCTCGGTCAGGACGATGCCGACCCGGGCCAGATGGTCGATGCCGATATCGAAGAAGACCCGCGTTCCTACATTGCCAAGAGTGTTCCTCAACGTATGGCGATTATTTCCGCAGGGGTAATCATGAACGCCATCACCGGACTGATTTTCTTCGCTCTTGCTTTCAATATGGGAATCGAAGCCTCGCCTTCGAAACTGGGAACCATTGTGGTTGCCAAAGCCGCTTGGAAAGCCGGACTGCAGGAAGGGGATACGATCCGCAAAATCGATGGCCGGAAAGTCAGTACATTCAAGGATGTCATTATCGCAACGGTTCTGTCCTCTTCGGAAACACTCGAATTCGAGGGAGTTCGCAACGACGGGAAAACGACATTCGATTTGAATGTCTCCCCCACCATGAATGGAACCCGCCGGGAAATTGGAGTGGGGCCGATCAACAGTTTGCAATTGCCCGGCAAAGAAGCCTTTGAAGAAGGTACGGTTATCGGTGTCGGGACTTCGATGGAAAAAGCGGAGCCTCCGCTGCAACCGAATGACAGGATCATCTCCATCAACGGGCATCAATTGACCGATTTTTCCGACTTGCAGAACACACAGGCCAGACTTCGGGCAGAAGAATTGACATTCACAGTCCAGCGAATCACAGCGGACAACAAAACGAAGGAAGTGGATATAAGGGTTCCTCCCCAGACATTCCGCACACTTGGGTTGTGGATGGATATCGGACAGATCGAAGCGATCCAGAAAGGCTCTCCTGCGGAAAAGGCGGGACTGAAACCGGGCGATAAAATTGTCCGCATCGAAGAAAACGATGTCGGTCTCGATGTCGGAAAAGATATCAACCCCTTGACACTGCCCGAATTTTTTGCTGATCGTCACGGTCATTCGATTAAAATTGTCGTCACGCGGGAAGAATCCGGTTCGGGAGCGAAAAAATACGATCTGGAACTGACACCGGTAGACCGTCCCGGTTGGGTTGAGCGTCCCTCATTGCCCAACACGCCTCTTTCCGTCCCTTCAATCGGCATTGCTTTTCACATTATTCCGACCGTCCTGAAAGTGGAAGAGGGTTCCCAGGCATTTGGAAAACTGAAAGCGGGCGATCAGATCGCAAAGTTCGAAATGATACTCCCTGAAGGGGAAGAACCGGATCTGATCGCCAAGGCGAAAGAAACAGTGAGTCTCGAACTGAACGAAAAAAATCGCAACTGGGCTCACGCTTTCTGGATGATGCAGGTTGCCAACCGCAGGAACGTCAAACTGACGATCAAAAACGCCGATGCACAGGGCAAGCCGCGGACAATCACACTCCAACCGCACCGCTCGCCGGATTGGTATCTGCCGATTCGGGGCTTCCGGACAACTCCGCTATTTGTTGAG
>JALWSL010000495.1:1718-4454 GCA_027080405.1 Planctomycetaceae bacterium | reverse complement strand
TGATCACGCCGATGATCGATATTGTTTTTCTGCTGATCATTTTCTTTCTTGTCACCACGCATTTCGTTCAAAGTGAAACGCTCGAAACAGTCGATTTGCCTGCTGCAACGCAAGCGACAAACGAAAAAGAAGTTGCCACGCATCGCCTGGTGATCACGATCAACAAAAATGGAGAATATCTGGTCGCCGGTCGGGTCGTCACTTGGCCGCAGTTGGAGGGAATGATTCTGGGTGCCGAGGGTGGGGCCGGGAAATCGAAAGAGAAAAAAAGACGTGAAGTCCGTATCCGTGGCGATGCCGCCTCTCGTTACGAATTGATCAAGCCGATCCTGATGGCCTGTGCCCAGGCCGGTATCCGAAAGGTCTCCTTTGCGGTTGTTCCTGCGGAATAGTGCGGAATAACGCAGAATAATGCAGAGTCGCATATTCCCGGCTCTTTTCAGTTGAAGCCTGTTTGTTGAAGCCTGTTATCATGCGAATACGATCTGTTTTGCCACGGGAGCGAGATTTTGGGGAATCTCAAACGATGACTCCGATGATCGATATCGTCTTTCTGCTTCTTGTTTTTTTCGTCTGCGTCGCCTCGGATCAGGTAATTGAAATGACACTGCCGACCGAGTTAGCCGCAGGAAGCGTAGAAGCCAAGCAACTGGAACCGCAGGAAACCTGGTCAACTGAAATTCATCTACGATTATTCAACTCGCCTCAGCAGGAAAACGCGTCGATCGAGATGAACGGGCGAGTCTTTACCGATTACGCCCAATTCCAGAAAACACTCTCCGCATTGGCCGATGTCTCCCGCGACAGTCCCGTGATTCTTGATATTGACGATGAAGTCGAGTTGCGTGACATGGTCGCTGTTTACGATGCCTGTCGAGCCAGTGAATTCGAATCGATCCATTTCGCGATGCACAAACCGGGTGGGTAGAAAGCAGAAAAACAGGGGCATCCGTAGTTGTTGTGTTTACCACCATAAGATGTTTGCCTTGCAGCAGACTCGATAATTGGACTCGATAATCGGACAGGAAGAGAATTGATTTCAGGCAACGTTCCGCTAGAATCACCGGGAAAGTTTTGTGCAAGAGTGCAGAATGTTACTTGAGAATGTTGCTTGTCCGTCCTGTTCAGTGCCGCCCTGTTCAATTTCCGTTCCGTCGGGTTCCTGTCGGGTTACAGGTTATCATGATACACCTCGTTCGGCCGGCAAGATGATTAGGTTCATCATTGATTCGACCAACCTTGATTGATTTTTCTTCATGACTCAAACAGATTATCACGGCCTGATCGATACTCACGCTCATCTGGATGAACCATCACTCAGGGGGGAATTGCAGTCGTTGTTGCAGGCGGCCAGTGAGAATCGGGTTACTCGAATCATCACGATTGGAACGACCCTTGAAAGCAGCCAGAACAGTCTGGAGCTTGCCAGGGAATACCCCATGATAGCCGCTGCTGTCGGTATCCATCCCAATTATGCGGGGGAAGCCAATGATGAACAGTGGGCAGAGTTGGTCACTCTTGCCCAAAGCCCGGAAGTTGTCGCAGTGGGCGAAACCGGACTGGATCGGTATTGGGATTACACGCCGATCGAAAAACAGATCGATTACTTTCACCGTCATATCGAACTGTCGCGAAAAGTGGACAAGCCGTTTATTGTGCATTGCCGAGATGCCGAGCAGGATATTCTGGATGTGCTGGACGAACAGGCGAAACAGGGCGAATTCAAGGGAGTGATGCACTCGTTTTGTGGCACTTGGGAAACAGCCGTTCGTTGCCTCGATTGGGGAATGTATTTTTCCTTTTCCGGGATGCTCACCTTCAAAAAAAATACCGGGTTGCGGGAACTGGCTGCGAAAATTCCCCAGGATCGTGTGATGGTCGAAACGGATTGTCCCTATCTCGCCCCTGTTCCGTATCGTGGGAAACGGAATCAGCCCGCTTATGTCAGGCACACCGCGGAAGTGCTCGCGGAATGTTACGGGGTGAGCTTCGACGAAATATGCCGCATCACATCCACAAACGCCCGCAGCTTTTTCTGATCTGGCTCTATGGCCGTTCGATCGGAAAAAGCGACTCTTATTGCCTGATGCAGCGTCGCATTTATTCTTTATCCACGTTCATTCTGTATTGGCTCCGTCCTGGAGAGGTTCAGGCCATTAAATACAGAAATGCGTCTTCGGCCTGTCTTGCATCCGCCTGATCATCCAGGAACCCCAGAAGTGAATGGAACCCGTACAAGGTTTTGATGCGGTGGGTCAATCGGGCATCATCTCTTTTGAGCATCCCCTTCCAGTAGATCGGTTCAAACGGATGGTGCTCCGCTTTGACGACGGAGCCAAGTTCTGCTGATAAATCCGGCAATGAAAGCCAAAGTTGCAGATGGTGATGGTGCGCGGGCAACGCTTTTTGGGCGAGTTCATGGAAACCGAGCTGCTCCAGTTCAACAATTCCAGCCGCATGGTTGATCAGATGCCAAAGTCCTCCGAAGCCCTGACGTCTTACAGTCGCTTCGCTGATGAGTGTTGAAATCATTGTGTCTGCCATCTGCGTCAGATTTCGATATTCGGGTGGCGATTTTGATGCCTTCAGGGAGATTTCTTTTTCTGTCAGCCAGCCTTTTTCTTTTCCGAAATAGGCACGACCTGCATGAGCCTGATCGAACCCGGCAATCAGTTTCTGGATGCCAGCGACGATTGGCGGGGTGGCGTATTCCGGGTGGTCGATCAGAGCCCGCAT
>JALWSL010000495.1:0-1708 GCA_027080405.1 Planctomycetaceae bacterium | reverse complement strand
TTGTGCCCCGACTGTCTTGTTTTGGAAACATTTCTGTCCAACGCCCGGGCAATCGATTTGGCGGAGTTTTCCAATGCTTCTTCCTGGGGAAATTTTTTGAAAAGATCCTGCGGTTTCAAACCGGCTTTGCGGGGGTTGAACCAGATTGCTTCTTCTCCCTGAAGGATTCGATCCAACTCACCTTCCACGCCCCGGTAAACAGCTTCAGGCAAGTCGGTGTTATCTTCTCCGAAAAAATACCCCGCCAGAAGCGCCGCTCCAAGATGACCGGACAGAACGCTGGCCTGGTGAGCGTGCCCCAATCCACAAATTCCCCGATAAAGGTAGTCGAAATCGATCATGGCCATTCCCATTCCCGGTTATGATTGCAGATCCCGTTCATGGTAGTCGTTTCCGTCATCGTTCCACAGAGAAATCCATTCGAATTCCTGAAGATTGTAACGAATGAATTGTCTGTGCCCGGGAGGTATTGTATGCTTGAGATCAGGGTTTTATTACAGCGTACAGAAATTTGTTGTTTGAAAATTTGAAAGGTTGCCATGAGTTACAATCGCCGTCAGTTCTTGCAGGTTGGTACTGCTGCGTTTGCGGGAATGTCCGTTTCGACTTTGCCGGGGATTTCCCTTGCCGCAAAATCAAAACCGAAAATCCAGGTGTCGCTTGCCCAGTGGTCTTTGCACAAAATGCTTTTCGCGGGGAAACTGGATCATCTCGATTTTGCCAGGACAGCCCGGCAGGAATTCGGGATTCACGGTCTGGAATATGTCAACCAGTTCTTCAAGGATAAGGCAAAAGACGAAAAATATCTGTGCGAAATGAAAAAACGTGCAGCAGATGAAGGGGCGACCAGTCTGTTGATTATGATTGATGGCGAAGGCGCGTTGGGCGACCCGGACGAGAAAAAGCGACGTACTGCCATCGAAAATCATTACAAATGGGTGGATGCGGCCAAATATCTCGGCTGCCATTCCATCCGCGTCAATGCGAGAAGTAGTGGATCGTATGAGGAGCAACTGGAACGGGCAGCGGACGGCTTACGCCGTTTGACCGAGTACGGTGCCCGGAACGAGATCAACATTATTGTCGAAAACCACGGCGGTTTGTCTTCAAATGGA
The DNA here is from genome assembly GCA_027080405.1 of Planctomycetaceae bacterium. Taxonomy (GTDB): domain Bacteria; phylum Planctomycetota; class Planctomycetia; order Planctomycetales; family Planctomycetaceae; genus Rubinisphaera. The sequence continues at coordinate 593 of JALWSL010000495.1, read as the reverse complement.
CAATGGTTGGCCAGTGTGATGAAAAAGGTCAATCACCCGCGCTGCGGAACACTTCCCGATTTCGGGAATTTTGCGATCGATCGGGGCAAGGGAATCTGGTACGACCGCTACAAAGGCGTCAAGGAACTGATGCCCTATGCGAAGGCTGTCAGTGTCAAAACTGCCGATTTCGACGATCGCCCTTATGTAACGGTCGATACGCGTTTCCATAAGGAGACCGATATTCTGAAGATGATGAAAATCGTTATCGACAGCGGTTACACAGGCTACGCCGGCATTGAGTACGAAGGAAGCAAACTTGATGAATTCGAGGGAATTCGTCGCTCCAAAAAAATGCTGGATGCCGTCCTGGCCAAGCTGCTCTAGTGTCAAATTTTTGAATTGATGTCGAATGTGATTCTGCGTTTTTCACCTGTGAAATGCGAATCGTGGGCATCAATTGCCACCTGCAGCGGTTCTGGTTACTTTTCCCGAGCTGGCGCACTGCGGCTGCGTGTTGCGCCGGTCGGGGGGAAAGTCTGTCTTGGTGATGGAGGTTGACACGTCCTGGCCCCAACTAATTGGGCACCCAACTAATCAGCATGTTATTCAAC
>JALWSL010000494.1:3882-4458 GCA_027080405.1 Planctomycetaceae bacterium | reverse complement strand
GCTGCCAATTTTTCGAGGCTGTCTACGACATCCGGCAACATCCATCCACAAGGTTGTGCCTTTAATAAGAACGTCAATAATCTGGCAAGCTGGCCACTTTGCGAGGGTTCAATGCGAATGGCAAGCTGAGCTGCCTGGCACGCTAAAACGTAATCGTCCCCTTCGATCAATTTTAATAACGCACAAATGGCACCTTGTAACTGACTGGACGGAAAATGCTGTAACTGCATCATCGCACCAAGAGGATCATCCCCCGCAAGTTTGGCAATCCAGTATTCGAGATTCATACCGGCTTATCCTCCAGGCCATTTTCAATGAATAAACTTTAAGGTGGTAAAACCAGCAGCCAAATTTCTCGACAAATGCCAGGGACAGCGTGAACTCCAGTGCCTACATATTTGTTTTGGCATCGGTGGCATCGCCCAGGACGGAATTGAGGGCATCGTTCAGGATTTTTTCGTGTCCATGATCCTGTGCGTAAATTCGGAAGATGAGAAAGCTGATCGGCAATTCCCGGAACAGGTCATCATCATTCAATTCACGAGGCTGGTTGATTGCAGGATCAAGCAGGAAATT
>JALWSL010000494.1:0-3872 GCA_027080405.1 Planctomycetaceae bacterium | reverse complement strand
CGGCAGTTTTGCGCTGGGGCGGTGATAGTGCTGGGCGACATCGTGGCGCAGCGGGATATCCCGCAGTTCGTCTGGTAAGCGGTCCCGCACCCGTTTCAAAATGAGATCCGGTTCTGAAAAGATCGTCATTCTCGCCGCAGCGGTTGCATGAAAATTGATTGAGCGTTCGCACGCCATTTTCCAGGTCACTTCCCGGCGTAAAATCGCTGCCCAGCGCCTCCCCAACTCTTTGATTTCAGGAACCTGACTCCGTGACCATCGACCGATATCAACCAGAAACGAAAGTTCTGTCAACAGCAGGTATTCATCGAGATGATCCAACGGATTCCCAGGGAAAAGATGTTTCATCGTTTGCGGGAACAGTTCTTCCAGCGCGATATCGAGACCGCGGACAGTTCGATGAAAATAGATGGTACGAAACAGACTTGCCCGCGTTTCAATAAAACTGATCAACGTCGGCAAACCACGTGCATGAATGGTTAATCCTTCCGGGGTAAAAAAGCTGTAATGCAGCAAACGCGAAACATCGAATGCCTTCGTGTTGTAACCGGACATGTAAGCATCCCGCAGCACGAAGTCCATGTTATCGACGGTATAGATTCCACTGAACAGGGCACGAAGTTTTTTCAACCAATCGGGATGTCCATCGCTCTCGCCATCCCTGGGTCTGCGAATGAGCCAGCCGATCTGCTTCGGATCAAGCACTTCCAGCGGCTTCATCACACCATTCGGATTCCGTCTGACACCACGGATCAGGTCGCCCAACTCATGCTCAATAATGTGCGCCCCGAGATCTTCATGTGTTAAACCATATTGATCCAGATAATGATCATCGAAGAAATGCCCGAACGGTCCGTGTCCAACATCGTGCAGCAACGCCGCGAGCCGAACCAGAGACTCCACATACGCTTTGCTCGGGACATTCTCGCAGGAATCGCGCAGAGAATCGTACCACTGGTTGATACAGCGCGAAGCCAGGTGCATGGCCCCGAGAATGTGCTGAAACCGCGTATGCTCGGCAGAGGGAAAGACCCACCAGGCGGTTTGTAACTGGTGTATCTGCCTCATTCGCTGTACCCAGGGATGATCAATAATCTGCTGTTCGGATACTTCCCCTTCCTGCATCGCCGTGATATTGCCCGCCAACTGCGATGAAAGAGATGCTTCTGCCTGAGCCCGATGAGCCGGACTGCAATGCTCCTCCAGGCCCCAGCGTGAAACAAATGAGATATATCCATGAACCGGATCGTGAACGAGACTTTCAGAAAGGTAATCGGGAGTCATAAGTGGCGAACTCACTCTTGAAAAAATAAAACCGACGCCTGCCCATCCTCTTTTTCTGGCAACGAATAACCAGCGAGTTCGCAGGCGAAAAGGCCATATGCAGTCGGTAGTATAGGGAGACTCACTTTAATGTCGACTGAGAGAGAGTTGAATCATGTCTACGTGCAGTCATTTTGCCTTGATCACCTGACGACCAACCAGCCAAAGCCTTAAATGACAACATTCATCAGATAACGCCTCGGCTGAACGATGTGTGAATTCCCTGATCGTTGTAACCCGTTACGCCTGCATAAGTTACTGCCACAACACCGAAGACATCTTCACATTCTTCATTGTCCCCTGTCCGAACCAGTTATAATATCATCAGGGGAATTCGGGATACCCGGAAATCCGGGAGCCCTCAACGCCCGGTTTGCGTAAGAGGGGCGTGTCCGTTTTGTGTCATGGCATCTCCCGTTGCTACAAAATGTCACATATCCGAATTTTTCATTGCCATCATAGCTTGAGTATCAGATACTGCGAAGTATCCGGTACTGCGCTGTCGGGTTCAGGGTCGAGTTCAACCTCAGGTTCAAGGGAACCGGGTCATTAGTGTGCGATTGTGGACGGTGTTGATGGCGTTGCCGATATTTGAAGGAATCATCGAAATGCCCTGCTTTTTACCGATCTTCCATAGATGTTCGATTGCTTCTGGTCTTCTTTTTGCTTCGGTCGTCTTCGGTCTGGTTTGCGGTTGCACCAAACCTCAGGATCCGGTCTTTATCGAAAGCCAGAAGGCCCAAAAACTGGTTCCGGAAATTCGGCAAGCGATCAAAACGGAATTAGCCAGCAAATTCGGGACTGTCCCGAACCCCGATTGTCCCTCCTGGTTCCCGATCGAGCGGGGAGGATTCGAGGGGAAAATCAGATCCGTCAAGGAACGAAGTGCAGATGGTCGCATCATCCGATTGAAAATACGGTACTCTGGCGAAGCCCCTGAAGTGGTCGCAGGCGATGTGATAGAAATCGTGCTTGATCCCGAGACGATTTTGGAAGCGGATCTGGAAGCCGCAGAAGACGGGAGAATCTCGGCGGCGTACCCGTATAAAGTCAAGGTGGCAGAGTTCAATAAAATATCCGGCATTATCACGCTGGCTGAACCACTTTGTGAATTGGCTGAAAAGGGTTCGCGTTGCATTGTCAAGCCGAATGAAACACTGAGAACCGGTCGTGAACTTTACAAGCATTATTGTCAAAAATGCCATGCTGCAACAGGAGACGGAAATGGCCCACAGGCCCACATGCTCAAACCGAAGCCGCGTGATTTAAGGCTCGGCGTTGTAAAATACACGACAACAAAAGCGACCTGCAAAGCGTCAAGTGAAGATCTGCGAATTTTGTTGAAAGGGGGAATCCCGGGAACAGCCATGCCGGCGTTTCAGATTCTGGGAAATCATGAGATTGATGCCCTGGTGCAATACACAAAGTACCTGTCTATGCGCGGTGAGATTGAACGCGGTCTCTGTATCGAATCGGAGATTGACTTCACTCAAGCCGCCCTGGATGAACAACTTGCAGAGGCCGGTTCGGAAGAGGAGAGGAAAGCCATCAAGGAGCAGTTCCAGAAAGAGGTCGATGAGTTTTTGAAGCTTGATTTTCCGGAAATCGCATACGACATTGCCGCAGATGTCGCTGAAAAATGGGCGCAAGCTGATGATCCCGAATGCAAGTTTGAGGTTCCCGGTTCGAGGCCGGACGGAACCGCTCCTTCAAAAGCTGAGCCGTCCATTTCGTCACTTGCCAACGGCAAGATTCTGTACCTTTCCACTTCGACACAGTGTGCTTCGTGCCACGGTCTGACGGGGAAAGGAGATGGAGATCAGGTTTCCAAAGTGCAAAAAAGACCGGATGGATCCGATTATGACGAGCCGGGGTTGCATGATATCTGGGGAAACGTGGTTGTACCGCGCGATTTGACGTATGGCGTGTTTCATGGTGCCTCCAATCCTGACGAAGAGACGTCCCACGCTGTTTATCGCGCGATTGCAACCGGCGTCAAAGGAACACCGATGCCGGCTTACGGTGCCAAAGGTTTGACGAAAGATGAAATCTGGGATCTGGTAAATTACGTCTTTTACCTGGCGGGGGAATACAAGGACGTTGCTCCGGAATCCCTTGACGTCAAGCCGAACTCGAAGTGAGACGCTTTTCTGTTATCGCTGGGGCTGTTTCAGGCCGATCCCCGAGTAAAAGAAACCGCGTTCAAACATTTTGTCCGGTTCAAACAGGTTACGACCGTCGAAGATGGCCGGTTCGCTCAGGTGGTGCTTGATGTAATCGAAATCGGGTGCACGGTATTCGTTCCACTCGGTACAGATTGCCAGGGCATCTGAACCGTGAAGAGCGTCGTAATGATGGTCGGAATACGCAATCCTGTCCCCATAAATCGCCTTGACATTCTCCATAGCGATTGGATCGTGTGCATGCACTTTGGCTCCGGCTTCAAGAAGTTGGTCAATCAGAACAAGAGCAGGAGCCTCCCGGATGTCGTCAGTCCTCGGCTTGAACGCCAGGCCCCAAACCGCGACGGTCTGATCCTTCAGATTCCC
>JALWSL010000493.1 GCA_027080405.1 Planctomycetaceae bacterium | reverse complement strand
TCGCTCGTTTTCAGCGGAATTCTGATCGCCTGGTCCGGCGGATTTCTCATGCTCTGGCTGTACGGACAGCCGTGGTTTTTCAATTTCGATTTCTTTGGTACTGACATGCGCACGCTGATGCAGGTGCATACGATCAATCTTTCGGTCGCGGTTTGGGTCGGTTTTCTGGCGTTATTCGGGATCGCAACCGATGATGGTGTCGTGATTGCAACGTATCTTGATCAGAGTTTTCGGGAAAAGAAAATCAATTCGGTACAGGCAGCCCGCGAGGCAACGTTGGCGGCAGGTGTCAGACGAGTTCGCCCCTGCTTGATGACGACCGCAACAACAATACTGGCGCTCATCCCGGTTCTCACTTCGACTGGCCGAGGTTCCGATATCATGGTGCCGATGGCGATCCCCAGTTTCGGCGGCATGACGATCGCAATCATGACCATGCTCGTCGTCCCGGTTCTGTATTGTTCCATCATGGAATGGAAACTGAAACTCGGTATCGATGACCCACGCTTTGAGGAAAATGCCCAGGCATAGAGGGACAAGCGGAGCTTACAGGAGGCCAGACGCCTGTCAGTTTTTGTAGGGCCGGTTCAACTGGCCATTTCAGCTCTCCAGTCCGACCGGTCGAACCGGCCCTGGTTTGCTACCTTGCATGGCACTTCCCACTATTCACCTTGTTGCAAATGTTCCAGGGCAGGGCGGGAGTGACAATGACAGCCGGTGTAATGCTTGAAAGGGAGTGCGGGACGCGGGCAGTATTGGCAGTTGACCCGGCAACCTTCATAGCAGCGATACGCAGAAGCACAACCGCTGAGGATGAAAAGAAATGTCAGCAGCAGGGCAACTGAGGAGTATCTTGTCAGGTTTCGCATGATTCTGCTCCTTGCGGGGCGATACTGATTTTGATTCATTATTTAATTTCCAACGGTTCAATGCTGGGGATGTCATCCTTGGGAACAGAACCGGGGGCAGGTTTCTTCGGCTTTTCAGAATCCTGTTTTGCAGGAGCCGGTGCTACTTGAGGCATGTCGATCGGCTTGGGAGCTTCCACCGGCGTGGGCAGATTGTTTTCGTTCTCCAACTGCATCGCATAAGAAGTGACCAGAACACCGCCGACGACCCGTTCCAATTGAGCCAGTGACTGTTGCAGTGAGGCCTGTTGCCGACGGTAGCTGATTTCATAGCGAAGTAATTGACGCCAGTTGTCGATCAGCTGTAGAAAATCGACCTCGCCGACATTGTACGCCCGGCTGGAAACTTCGAGTGTCAATCTCGCTTTCGGCAAAATGTCTTCTTCAAACAGCACGAGTAGTTCTTTTTGACTTTCAACCTTTGCGAATAGATCGGTCACTTCTTCAAGCGTGTTATCTTTGAGCGCGTCGTACTGGCGGGTCGTGGCAACAACCCTGGCTTCTGCAGAGCGAATTTGAGAATCGAGCCGCTTGCGATAAATCGGCAGGTTGATTCCGGCTGATATCAAAAATGCGTCGTCTCCGTTAGCGACCGGGCTGATTCCCGAATTGGAAACGTTGATCCAGTTCAATCCCAGGGTTACATCCGGCTTGTAATTCAATCGGGCCAGTTGTACCGATTGTCGGTCTCGCTGAATCGCTGCCAATTGGGCGTGCAGTTCGGGGCGGGCGGCAATCGCCTGTTCCTGCAGTGCCTCCAAATCGAGCTCCATCTGATGCTTCGGAATCTCATCCAACGCAAGCATTTTTGTTTGCGGGGCGATGTGCAAAATTCGTGCTAACGCGGCCTGTCCACTTTTTAAGCGTTGGCGTAGTTGAATCAGACTGTTTTCAACATTGGAGATTTCGAGGTCTGCCCGCAACACATCCTGCTGGCTGGTCTGGCCGGTCTTGTAACGGGTGTTGGCGACATCGCGGATTTCGCCCAACAGTTGCTGTTCGGCTTCGGTGATCTTGATCGATTGTTGGATGAAGTAGAGTTCGAAGTAAGCCCGCTTGACCTTTTCGATGGTACTCAGCTCGGCAGCAGCCAGTTTGGCTCTCGCGATATTTGTCTGTTCCTCTGCCACACCTGCCCGCATTTCGAGCTTGCCGAACCAGGGGAATTTTTGATTGATTGCCATTGCCAGGGTCTGCTCACCCGATGCAGTTTGCACCGGTTTCGGCTGCGCCGTGACATTCAAATTGGGATCTTGCAGCGAAGCTGCCACAGGAACCAGATAGGCCAATGATTCCAACTGCTTACGAGCCGCCTGGACCTCCGGATTTTGCTCGATCGCATGGGCAATATATTCGTCAAGATCGTGAGCGCCTTCAAAATGCGTCATCACCGGGGAAACTGCTTCGGCTGCTGCCACGTGAATATTGGGGCTGGTCTGTTCAATTGTCTGTACCACATCGCGATATTCAGGATCGCGAATCGCCTGCGATTCGGTCGATCGGCAACCACAGAAAGATAATGTACTGGCCAGGAACAGAGGAAATGCGTGTCTGATTACTGCCTTGTGCTTGCCAGATAGCATCAAGTGAAGATCAAATAAACTGCTGGACATCCCTGTCACCCGTTCGTTAAGTGTACAAATTCGTTACACTTGCTGATATCGACTTCATTGTTGAAATGTCTACAATTGATTTAATCGAATCGATTAACGGGACAATTTCAGCGTGATAGTTGTTCCGACTGGGTAATATCTTCACGGAAAACATGGAATAGTACACATGTTCATGTTGTCAGTGCTGTCTGCGCGAACCTGTTACGACTTCCGTTGTTAGCGCTGATCTACGTTATTTGCCCCACGGTGAATCTCTTTGGGGCTGATTTATTGTAGATTTGCTATTACTGCTGCCGCTGTTGTTGCAATTTTGCGGCGACATACATGACGGCATTTCCCGTTTTACGGGCGTGTCGCTGCAAAGCCTGCATGTCGCCGGTATCTTCGCACAAGGTGACAAAGGAAAAGCCGGACTGTTCATTGACCTGATCAAGCCAGGTTTCTGCTGTTTGAATTGCGGCGGGAAAGTCCTTGATTCGCATCAACAGGTCAACCAGAACATACGCAATCAATTCTTTGTCCTGCTGTTCCTGAGCCTGTTCTAGCCGTTGCTGGAAGAACTGGAGTGAGGTTTCGCGGTCGATATCAGCGACAATTTTGAAGTAATGCTCGTGTGCTTCGTAGTAGGTGTCGAAGGGAGCTTCCCCGGGGTATTGCAGTTGCGGCGCCAAACGGGAACCGTATTGGCACAGTTGAATCGCCAAATCGATTGCGTCGCTATCCGCTTCCAGCGCACGGGCGAATCGAACAACCGCGTTGAGATGAGAAACATCGATATGATAATTATCCTCATCGAACAGCCACTGACGCCCGGCGAGTAGCTCATTCATCGGAAGATCAGGCGGAAGCATCGGGGTCCGCTGTTCAATTTCCCGGCGGACGTTGCCAATCAAATCTTCATGAAGCTGTTTTACCATCAGCTCCGCACATGCTGCCCGTTGTTCGTTGGTCAGATCCAGATAAAGTTGATCGAGTGCGGTGACGGTGTTGCACATCCCATGCGTGGCCAGCATTAATTCGACACCCTTGGCCGGGTTGATTTTCTCGTACAAGGCAAGCTGAATCATCAGATCCAATTCTTCACCAAAATCAGCCGGGGCTTTGTATTTGTCAATCGCAACCGCGATGGGAGCAGGTGCGTCGATTGCTCGAAAGTAGAGGCAGGCATCGGAAACCGTTCCGAGTGCGATCATTCGTTGTCCCGTCTGCCGGGCCGCCTCGATATAAACTTTTTCGAATTCTGTCTTGTGTTCTTTCGGGACATCCGATACTGAAGTAGGCTGCAACAGGGGAAGGCCCTTTTCGAACTTCCATTTCAGCAGAATCGCATCGAATAACTGATGGGGATCGTCCCCTTTGCGTAGAGATTCGATCAGTGAATCAATAGCAACGGCCGTATCGGCTTCAAACGACTGTTCCAGTTTATCCCACATAATCTACCTACCTGGCTATTAAAGAGAGTTGATGCAGGAATCATCGAATACCTGCCCCTCTGTTATTTGCATCCGTATCTTGTGACCGTCACATGCATTTGCAAGGAAAAGTTATTTGCCGCATCCACCCGAGCCACACCCACAGCCGTTTGCTGCCGATACCACGACTCCGCCGGTCGAGACGGGGACGACATCGATTACGCCCAAGCCCTCAGCAGCCGCCTGAATGGCGAGCTTCGTACACTCCGGCCCACGACTGTTTAACACATACAGTATCAGTTTATTGCCATCAAGTGTCCATTCCAGATCGACCAATTCCACATCAACCTGCCATTTTTGAATCCGTTCCCGCCAGGCGATAAACTCCTGCTCGGCCCGTATTTTCAAATTGTGTTGACGCTTCAGGTCTTCTGAAGTTGCTGCACGGAGAATCCGGCTTTGATGTGTCTCGTCGGTTGTTTTTTTTTCTTCGGGAAGATGTTGCATCACGTGAGCGAGCATTTCCCCCCGGTCGGTTGGCAG
>JALWSL010000492.1 GCA_027080405.1 Planctomycetaceae bacterium | reverse complement strand
ACGCCAATTCCTTTTCGGGCATTTTCGGCTGCTTAGGAGGCATGTACGGTTCACTTTCATGATTGATCACCATGAACAGATAGGATGACTCCGAATCGCCCGGCTCCACAGAATCCCCCGAACCGCCCCCCTGCATCAGACCGGTATAGGTATCGAGAACAAGTCCCCCCTTGGCATCGTTGGCGTTATGGCAAGAACCACAGCGCTGTCTAAAAATGGGGAGAATGTGCTCATCGTACGTAATTTTTGGGGCCTGTTTCTTGGCCGGAGCTTTTTTGTCCTCTGCTCTCAGCGAAGAGGAACAGACCAAGCAGGCGAAAACAGTTGCAGTCAAAATCAGGCGAGTCATCATGGCAGGAACTCCCGGGGAGTCTGTTTCTTCGAAAATCAATGACGAAGAATGTAGGAACTTGTCTTGTACTCCAAACGGCCGTGGTGCCTGATGTATCGAAGTGTCGAATAGATCATCGAACAGACCAGGCGAGCAATCAATACCAGGCGACCGATTCAAAATCAAAGTAAAACGGATCAGTGGTTAAACAGGAACTCCCGACTGTTCAATAAGGCCCAGAAAACATCCTCACACGCTTTTGTGTAATTTTTCGGGTCACTGAACATCGGACGAAGTTTAGCCAATTCTTCTTCCACCGGTTTGCGCGAAAGACAGACGATGTACAGATCGGTAATGACTTCATCCGGGGATGCTTTCTTCTTCGCGTATTCTCGAATCACGCCCCCACTTTTAATTTTTCCATTGACGGTATCGCCGTTGAGCAGATGCAACGCCTGCGAAAGGGACGGTTCCATTTTCACTTCGCAGGAGCAGACTGTTTCACGGGTTGCCCGGCCAAATGTTGTCAGGAAGTAATTCGAGGTCGCCCCGTCAGAAATCTGAACCGCTCTTGAACCAAGAGGCAAGCCACGGAATTTATCTTTCGTGTGCGTCACCTGAGAGATGATATCGAGCAGCGATTCCGCCTTGATTCGTCGAATCGACTGGTGGGCGAAATTTGTTTCATCCGTTTCGTTCGATTTATTCCGTTTTGTGGAACGCTGGTACGTGTGGGAATTGCAGATTTCACGAATCAGCTTGCGGAAATCGTAACCGGATTCCGTGAACCTTTTCGCCAACTCTTTCAACAGCTCCGGATTGGTCGGCGGGTTGCTCACACGGATATCATCAACGGGATCGATAATCCCGATTCCGAAATAGTGCTGCCAGATACGATTGACGAAGTTCTGGGCAAAGTACGGATTTTCCGGCGAGGCGAGCCAGTTCGCCATCACGACTCTGCGGTCTTTCCCTTTCACATCGGGCTGCCTGCCGCCCAGGAAAACGGGCACGGCGTTTTTGCCGGTCACGACATGGCGAACCTCACCGCTACCCCGGTTATAAATAATGCGTTCGCGATAATCCTCGGCCTGTTTACGACCAATTTGGGAAAAGAACGCGGCAAAGCTGTAATAATCGTCCTGCGTCCATCGATCAAACGGATGGTTGTGGCACTGAGCACATTGAATTCGCATCCCCATGAAAGTTTGAGCCACATTCTCGGCTACTTTCAGGTTGTTCGTCTCCAACTCGTAATAATTCGTAGCCGGTTCACTGAATGTACCGCCGTTGGCCGTCAACAGATTGATGACCATCTTATCAAGCGGCACGTTACTGCCGATCTGGTCAGCCAGCCAGTTGTAGTAGAGAACAATCGCCTTGTAACTGACACGATTGTTTGAACGCATCATCAACCACTCTGCCCACTTGGAAACCCACAATTCAGTGAATTCCTTTCGTTGGAGTAGCTCATCGATCAGTTTAGCCCGCTTGTCCGGGGATTTATCCGCAATGAATTTTTCATATTGCTCCCGCGTGGGAACCATGCCGATCATGTCGATATAAATTCTGCGAACGAACACTTCATCCGAACAGACTGGCGACGGATTCATACGCAACTTCTTCAGCTTGGCCAAAACCAACTCGTCAACGTAGTTGACCGGCTTCTCTTTTGTCGGCTCAAAGACCAGACCTTTAGGAAGCACAATAAACTGGGAACCAACTGTATGAGAGGCGAATCGGGCCATAATAAAGGCCTCACCTCGTTTTCCCGCTGTGACCAGTCCACTCAGCTTGTCAATCGTGGCGGAGTTGTCGTTACTCGATTGGAACAGCGCCAAATGGGTGACGTCCCGTTCGCTGCCATCGGTGTAATGGGCAATAACGGTCATCTGCTGGGTCGCCCCCGCCCCATCGAGGACGGCCTGCTTCGGATATATATTCAGAGCATCGCAGGTAGGAATATCGGCAGGATCTTTGGGGCAACTGTTGGCGATCCATTCGATGAGATCCTTGGCGTATTCGGAATCGATATCAAAACACTTTCCCCCGGTGTGAGGGACAGCCCCAACCGCTTTTTCGACCATCAAACTCGCTTCCGGAACGGCCAGATTGATGCGTCGCCCCAGTTGCTCACGGGTAATCCGGTAATGGTCGCCATCGGGATCAAAACCGAACAGAGAGAGATTGAAGCCATCTTTTCCACGAGCCGAACCGTGACAACTTCCGGTATTGCAACCCGATCGCATGAAAATCGGCATGACATCCAACTTGAAGCTGACCGGACGGGCCGCTTTCGCTTCGACGACATCAACCGGGATCCTGACTTCCTTCCCGCCATAGCTGCATTTCAGTTCCGTTTTCCCATCTGCCAATGGATAGAGTGTCCGTCCATCAATTCGGACAGAGGCAGGCCCCACGAGCGCAAAAGCCGTCTGACTGGTCACATCTTCGGTCACTCCATCCGCGTAAATCGCCTGGACAACCATTGATTGACGATCCTTCGCCGTCTTCAACTTCACCGAAGGTGGATAGACTCCCAGCTTCACAAGCGTTCGATCAGCAGCTTGAGCAGACGCTGCACCCCAAACAACCAGGCAAGCCACCGTGCCCCACAGAACAGGCCGAATTAATGTCGATCTCATTACCTCATCCTCTTTTTCGCTTACAAACTACAGTCAGGAAAACAAGGCTGGATTGCCCACCAGTTGATGATGGGCAACAGGTGTCATCCCGGAGGGTTATTTCGAATTTTCCCGCAGTGCTTTCTGCTGCTCCCGGAGCATCTCCAAACGAGAGAGAACCCTCTTTTTCGGCTTGGCAGCAGCCACCTTTTTGGGAGCCGCCTTTTTCGGTGCGGCTTTCTTGACAATCTTAGGAGCCGGCTTGTTGATGCGCAACCGCCCGGATCCAATATTATGTAACACCGGTTCTCCGTTTTCCATAACTGTTATCCGGCAAAACAGGTTCTTGTGTTCTCCCAATGGCGATGTCGCATCGGTCTTGATCGGGAAAACGATTTCTTTTGTATCTTTGGTAATTTCCAGAGGAACGGTTGTCACTTTGTTGGGCAGGCCAATCAGTTCAACTTTGGCCTTTCCTTCGAATGGCGTCACGTTTTCAATTTGAATCGGAAAATCGACACTCGATCCACGTTCCACAGCCGAGGTAACATACTTCAGCTTCATGTAACGTTCGGCAACACGGTATTTTACGAACGGAGCGCAGATCTCGACATTCGCATTGCCCACCCTGGCGATGGCGCGAACGGTAATGTGGGACTCGCGAATCGGTGCATTCCCCGAAGCATTCATCGGGATCAACGCTTCATTTTTCCCTTTGACAATCTTGATCGAACGGCTCGAATTGACACCAGGCGGATTTTGCAGCACGAGCAACTGGATGTCGGCGTCGAAACCCTCTTCCCGCGTCGCCACGACTTTCAACTGCATCGAACCGCCACGCACAACCGGCGCCTTCGGCTCGATGATTTTCACATCGAACGGAATGTGCTGGGTCGTCACCACGGGAATGACGTCGAACCGTTCTTTCCAGATGTAATCGTTCTGGTTGCGGCCACGAATCCGCATATGTTCCTGAATAACCTTGGCGGTGACCACCTGCTTGGCGTTCCCGGGATTGACCCACTTCCCGGTAAGCGTGGCAAACTTCGCCCCCAAAGGAGACTTGGCGGGAGCGTGAAACATGATCGGCACGACTCCATCACTTGCCCACGTGGCGGGAGATTCAACCGTCACCCCGGCTGGCAGATTGCTGGCCGAGAACGTCACTGGCCCCCCAAAGTTTTCGCGCCTGATACTGGCCAGAAACGCCACACGACGCCCTTCCGGGATTTCAACATCGGGCTGAATATACCGTGTCACTTCATTGGTCGTAATCGTCATCCTGGGGGTCACGGGGGCCACCTCAATACGGTAGTAATAATCGGGACCCCCTTTACCCAACTGATCAACAACCTTAATGAAGTAATCGCCGTCAGCAGGTGCCCTAAAGCGAACCCAACTGTCGGGGCGTTTGCGGTCATCATCTATAGCGAGCCTTCTCCCCTTGGCGTTGTAGACATAGACGACCGAATCGATGGAGGAACGGACACGTCTGGCAATCACGTCGATATCAAACTGCTCGTGTTTCGT
>JALWSL010000491.1 GCA_027080405.1 Planctomycetaceae bacterium | reverse complement strand
CGTGAGACTACTGGGATAATCTTTGCATTCCATGCTACGGCTCCTTCTTCCTTGGTTGAAAGTCATACGAAAAGGGAGTCGTAGCAAATTTTCATAATTCAGGCAATTTTAAAACACCTTCTGAGGGAAACGTGAAACGATCGGAGTAGCGAGACTGGTTCTTTGGTCGAAGAGCATCATTTCCCCGGCGACAAAAACCGAAACAACAGAACCGAAGCGACAGAACTGAAACAATAGAACTGATATATTTGATGAACGCATACGACAATTCTCGCATGATGAAAGCAATTCGGCGGGAGCCGGTCGATACCACACCGATCTGGATCATGCGGCAGGCTGGTCGCTATCTACCCGAATATATGGCCGTCCGCAGCAAAACCACTTTTTTGGAGTTGTGTCAGACCCCTGCTCTGGCTGCTGAAGTGACTGTTACCGCTCAGCAGGTTCTGGGAGTGGATGCTGCCATTCTGTTTGCGGATTTGCTTCCGATGCTGATTCCGATGGGGATCGACCTGACTTACGAAAAGGGCGAAGGGCCGGTGATCCACAATCCGCTGCGCACCGCTGCCGATATCGATCGATTCCGGGAACTGGAATCGCTTGACGATCTCGGTTTCGTTTTTGAAGCGGTTCGGCTGATTCGCCGGGAACTTGCTGACGATATTCCCCTGCTCGGATTCGCCGGGGCTCCTTTCACCCTGGCTTCCTATGCGATCGAAGGAGGGGGCAGTCGTCATTACATCTCCGCTAAAACGATCATGCTGAACGATACGCCGATGTGGGATGCGATCATGTCCCGTTTATCGAACACTGTTTCACGCTATCTGATAAAACAGATTGAATCGGGTTGTCAGGCGGTTCAACTTTTCGATAGTTGGGCCGGTTGCCTCTCTCCCGATGATTATCGCCAATACGTTCTTCCCTATACGAAAAAGGTGATCGAAACGGTATCGCCTCATGCGCCCGTTATCAATTTCATGAATGGCAACCCTGCCCTGTTGAACCTGCAAAAAGAGGCGGGAGGAGAGGTACTTGCTCTCGATTGGCGGGTTGACCTGAAACAGGCCTGGCAGCAAATTGGCTACGATGTGGCTGTACAGGGGAATCTTGATCCGATCACGCTGTTTTCAGAAATACCGGTGATCCGACAGCGGGTCAAGGCGATCCTCGACAAAGCGGAACACCGTCCCGGTCACATCTTCAATCTGGGGCATGGCGTGACACCGGAAATGAACCCTGATCATGTCAAAGCCCTGGTTGAAATTGTTCATGAACTCGGCATGAGATAAGCGGCAGGTAACCCGGTTCCAGATTCCCCTCGCAACAGGTGATAACGGGCATCAGCTATTAACGCACTGTGGCGATCAACGACAGTGATTAACGACGTTGGGTTCCTTTTCGGCCCGTCTTTTTTCGTCGTTTCTTTTTGGCGAAACCGGGAGTGTTGACGTCGCCGACGGGGAGTTCCTGACCGATGCTCTGTTTGAGTGTCGTGATGCGATCGCGCAGTTCGGCGGCCCGTTCGAACTCGAGTTCCTCGGCCGCCTGGAGCATTTCCGCTTCCAGTTCGGAAATCAGTTCCAGTGTAACAAACTGCTTTTCGGAGGAGATGCCTGCTGCCTGCTGGGCGATTTGTCGGGCCTGAATTTCTTCTTCGATGCCATGCTTGATCGCCTTTTGAATCGTTTCCGGCGTAATGTTGTGCTTGCGGTTATATTCCATCTGCAATTCCCGCCGACGGTTCGTTTCACCGATCGCCATTTCCATGCTTTTAGTCATGGAATCCGCATAAAGATAAACTTCTGCATTCACATTTCTCGCCGATCGCCCAATCGTCTGGATGAGACTGGTTTCACTCCGCAGGAAACCTTCCTTGTCGGCATCCATAATGGCCACCAGCGAGACTTCCGGCAGATCCAGACCTTCCCGCAGAAGGTTGACTCCGATCACGGCATCGTGCCTGCCCTCTCGCAGTTCTCGCAGTATTTCAACACGCTCGACGGTATCCAGTTCCGAATGCAGCCAGGCGCATTTGATCCCCTTTTCCTGCAGATAACCGGTTAAATCTTCCGCCAGACGTTTGGTCAATGTCGTCACGAGTGTCCGCTCGTTTCGGCTGGCTCTTTCCTTGATCAACTCCAACAGATGCGGAACCTGCTTGCGGGCCGGCGCAACGTGCACGGCTGGATCGACCAGTCCGGTTGGTCGGATGATCTGCTCGACAATTTCTCCTTCGGACTGTTCCAGTTCCCAATCGGCAGGGGTGGCAGAAACAAAGATGGCATTGTTTCGCCGTTCGTTCCATTCATCAAACCGGAGAGGCCGATTATCCAACGCCATCGGTAAGCGAAAACCGTGCTCGACCAGATTCTTTTTTCGAGACCGGTCCCCGGCGTACATGGCCCGAATCTGTGGAACCGTCACGTGCGATTCATCGACGATCATCAGAAAATCATCGGGGAAAAAGTCGTACAAGGTAAAAGGTGGTTCACCCGGCTTTCTGCCATCCATCGCCCGTGAGTAGTTTTCCACCCCGGGGCAAAAACCGGTTTCGCGGAGCAATTCCATATCGTAACGGGTTCGGGCGCTCAACCTTTGCATTTCGAGCAGCTTTCCCTGTTTGCGAAACTTTTCCAGACTGGAATTCAATTCGTCTTCGATTTCGAGCATCGCTGCATCGATCCGTTCCTGTGGCAAAACGTAATGCTTGGCAGGATAGATGCAGATTTCCTTCAGCGTGCTATGAGTGCTGCCGCTCAAGGGATCGATAATGGAAAGGGATTCGATTTCATCTCCCCACATTTCGATGCGGTAGGCAAATTCCTCGTTGGCAGGCCAAAGTTCGATCACATCGCCCCGCACCCGGAACTTGCCCCGCGTCCGTTCGTAATCGTTACGACCGTAGTGGATGTCAACCAGTTTCAGCAGTAACTCATCCCGGTCAATGACATCTCCCACGTTGAGCGGGATGATCATTTCGATATAGTCTTTGGGGGAGCCAAGCCCATAAATACAGCTGACACTTGCAACGACAATCACATCGCGTCTGCTGACCAACGCACTGGTGGCCATCAAACGCAGACGGTCGATTTCGTCATTGATCGAGGAATCTTTTTCGATGTAAATATCACGCTGCGGAATGTAGGCCTCTGGCTGGTAGTAGTCGTAGTAACTGACGAAGTAGGCAACGGCGTTGTTCGGGAAAAACTCGCGAAATTCGGAATAGAGCTGGGCAGCAAGTGTCTTGTTATGTGAAAGAACCAGCGTCGGCCGTTGCAGTTGTGCAATCACATTGGCCATGGTAAAGGTTTTTCCGGAGCCGGTTACTCCGAGCAATACCTGGTTCTTCTTCCCCTCGCGAACTCCTTTCACCAGCGATTCAATCGCATAAGGTTGATCGCCTGCAGGTTCAAAATCACTGACAAGTTCGAATTCGGGCATTATTTTTCCAGTTGATATTTCCTGCGAGTGTTGAATCGCGTATCCTGATTTGTTCGTAAAGATAATAGCCGCGCAGAAAGAAAAGTCGAGTGCCTGAATGAGAATGAATACCGGGAACCAAACCGCTTCGGCAGTTTTCACGCTGAGCCTGCTGGTGATTTTTCTGGTTGCAACAGAGCGACGGTTGTTCGCTGCCGAGCAAAAAGCACCCGCTGCGGATTCGCCCATCCAGACGGATTCACATTGGCAGGCGGATTTGTTGATTGTCGGCGGGACAGAATCCGGTTGTGCGGCGGCGGTACAGGCCGCTCGCATGGGAGTTGCCTCGATTGTTCTGGTGAACGATATCGATTGGCTAGGGGGCCAGTTTTCAGCCGAAGCACTCGGAGCGATTGACGAAAATCGCGGGCCGAGCGGTTACGGGCACGGCGTCCCTTTTCCGCGGGCAGGTCTTTTCAAAGAGGTCATCGATCGGATTGAAGCCGACAACCTGAAACAGTACGAGCAGCCCCGTCCGGGGAACACGCGCGTCATCACCACGGTGCGCCCGGCTCAGGCCAAGCGAATATTTGAAGAACTGCTTTCGCCGTATGTTTCTTCGGGACAAATCCGCATTGTCTCCAACCACTACCCCGTTGCAGTAACCAAAGATAATCGAGGGAAGCGGGTCGCAGCTGTCCGTTTTCGTTCAACAGATTCAAAAACAACAGATTCAAAAAACAGAAGAACTTCCCCGGATTTAACCGTCCAGGCGAAGCTGACAATCGATGCTTCCGACTGGGGCGATGTCATTCGTTTATCCGGAGCCGGGTATGAATTCGGGCCGGATTTGAAAAGTAAATATCACGAGCCGCTCGCGCCAACGTCTCGACAGGATTATCCGCTGACCGATATGAACCCGCTTACCTATTGCATGGTGCTTGTGGAAGATGAATCGGGTGAGTTGCTTCCTCCGATCAAAAAGCCAGCCCATTACGATGCACGAAATTATCGCAATCACGCCTATCCGAAGGGGAGCAAGTTTGTTTACACTACGCGCAGGTTGGTGGATCAT
>JALWSL010000490.1 GCA_027080405.1 Planctomycetaceae bacterium | reverse complement strand
AAGAAGTATCGCGCGGGGCAAATCTATCGTTGGCTGTACCCGATGCGTGCCCGATCGTGGGACGAGATGACCGATTTGCCGTTGGAATTGCGGGAAAAGCTCGCCGCTTCTTTTTCGTTTTTCGTCAGCGAAATGGAATCGCACCAAATAGCCAGTGACCGAACCGAAAAACTGTTGCTGAAACTGCATGACCGTGAATTTGTGGAATGTGTGGTGATGCGGGAACCGAACCGCACGACCATTTGCATCAGTACACAGGTCGGCTGTGCGATGGGGTGTGTTTTTTGTGCCAGCGGACTGGCGGGACTGACCCGGAATTTGACGACCGCTGAAATCCTCGAGCAGATCACCCGGTTGGATCGCCTGCTCGATGAACAGGAAAAAATTACCAATATTGTGGTGATGGGAATTGGTGAACCGCTTGCCAACCTGGCGAATCTGCTTCCTGCACTGGAACGACTGCACGACGGAAAGACATTCAATTTTGGCAGCAGACGCATTACGATTTCCACGGTCGGTCTGCCGGAGAAAATCAGAGAGTTGGCCCGTATCGAAAAACGGTACAGCCTGGCGGTTTCGCTGCATGCACCTAACGATAAGCTGCGAACCGAAATTGTTCCCGTCAACAGGAATATTGGCATCCGGGAAATTCTGGACGCGACCGAGTATTATTTTGAGCAGACAGGCAGACGGGTGACTTATGAGTACGTGTTGTTGAGCGGCATCAACGATTCCCCGGCAGAAGCGAAGCAATTGGCGAGTTTGTTGAGAAATCGTCACGCGCATGTGAACCTGATCCCGATGAATGCGATCTCTCTTTTGGATATCGGCGGTTCCTCACCCGAGACGGCCCGCACCTTTTCGCATATTCTGAATGAGGCAGGAGTTGTCACCACGATTCGTAAAAGAAAGGGAGCCGATATCGATGCGGCCTGTGGGCAACTTCGCTTACCTAAAATTCATGAACAGATAAAAGGGTAGTGCCTCAAGCGGCAATTGATGGGGCTCCCTTTGGGCTTTTCACGAGTGAAAAAAGCTGGATAATGCTCAACATCAATTCAGAAGTTTGACGGTTGTGTGCGAAGTTTGACAGTTGTGTGTATCGCGATCGGCTTGTGTTGAGTGTATAATCAGCGAACGGGACTGATTAAAGCTGATTAAATTCGACCAAAGACCCAACGGGATGCGATTCAACAGAGGGTGCGCCAGGACACACCCTGCCGTTTGAAATAATGGAACTAATGAAGATGACAGAAACCGGAACTGGAACTGGAAACGTAGCGACATCTGTGACAAAAAATGTGCCTGATGAGCAGGGGCGATTTGGTTCGTACGGCAGGCGGTTTGTTCCGGAAACATTGATGTACGCTTTGGACGAACTGGACACAGAGTACGAAAAAGCCCGCAAGGATCCTGAATTTCAACGAGAGTTGGGCGAACTGCTACGCACTTACGTCGGCAGAGCCAGCCCCCTCTATTTTGCGAAGCGACTCACTGAGCATTGCGGCGGGGCGAAAATCTATTTGAAGCGGGAAGACCTCAATCATACCGGGGCACATAAGATCAATAACACGATTGGTCAGGCGCTGTTGACGAAGCGGATGGGCAAACCTCGCGTGATTGCAGAAACCGGTGCCGGCCAGCACGGCGTGGCAACGGCGACAGCGTGTGCCAGATTCGGGCTTCCCTGTGTCGTTTACATGGGGGAAGAAGATATCCGCAGGCAAGCCCTGAATGTCTTCAAGATGAAGGCGATGGGAGCAGAAGTCCGGCCCGTCACTTCCGGTTCGCGGACATTGCGAGATGCCGTCAACGAAGCGTTTCGTGACTGGATGGGGTCAGTTGCGAATACCCATTACATTTTGGGATCGGTCGTCGGGCCACATCCTTTCCCGAAAATTGTGCGTGATTTTCAGTCTGTCATCGGAGAGGAAACGCGACAGCAATCACTGGAAGAAATCGGAAAGTTGCCGGACGAAGTGATCGCCTGTGTGGGCGGTGGCTCCAATGCAGCCGGGATGTTTTATCCGTTTATCGAAGACGAAACGGTTGCGCTCACCGGAGTTGAAGCAGGTGGACGCGGGCCGAACCCGGGGGATCACGCCAGCCCATTGACTTACGGACAGCCGGGCGTTTTGCACGGTTCGTTCAGTTATGTGATGCAGGACGACGACGGGCAGACGCTCGATGTGCATTCGATTTCAGCCGGGTTGGATTATCCGGGAGTTGGCCCCGAACATAGTTATTGGAAAGATACTGGCCGCGTCAAATATACGTCTGTTGAAGATGCGGACGCACTCGAAGCGTTTCAGTTGACCGCAAAGCTGGAAGGAATTCTGCCTGCGATTGAAAGTTCTCATGCGTTGGCACAAGTCATCAAGACGGCGAAAGATCGCAGCCCTGAAGATGTTGTCGTCATCTGCCTTTCCGGTCGTGGCGATAAGGACGTGAACGAAGTCGCCTTGTTGCTCGGGCAGGAAATATGAACGATGCAGGGGCCGCCGTGCGGGCCAATACAGCGGTTGACTGACTATAAGAGTTATAAGTAAGAGTTATAAGTAAGAGTTATAAGAATGGTCGGCCCGGCGAAGTGTACGCATTTTGTACTACGAACGGTTATCAATTACGAACGGTGCGAGAACTTTTGAAAATTCCATTTTGGTGACGGCGATCAGAATAGGCCAACCGTGCTGGAAACATGACTTCTTGGATGAACGAGCGAACGATAACGAAGATGACAACGAATACGATATCGAGAATTGGGCAGGTGTTCCAAACATTACAAGCGGAAAATAAATTGGCGTTCATGCCTTTTGTGACCGCAGGCGATCCCGATCTTCCGCGAACGCAGCGGTTGCTGCAAACGCTGGCAAACTCGGGAGCCGATCTGATTGAACTCGGTTTCCCGTACAGCGACCCGGTTGCAGATGGCCCGGTCATTCAGGCTTCCTACACGCGGGCATTGAGCCAACATGTGAGCGTTCACGATATTTTTTCGATGATGGAAAAACTCGATCACGAATCGCTTCCTCCGATTGTGGCGATGGTTTCCTATGCGATCATCTATCGATTCGGTATCGGGAAGTTTGTCGAGCAGGCCAGTCAGGCCGGTTTTTCAGGTTTCATCGTTCCTGATCTCCCAACGAACGAAGCGACCGAGTTGCTCCCGGTGATGCAGAAAGAAGGTCTTGATCTGATCCAGCTGTTGGCCCCGACAACAACACACGAGCGGGCAACGAGTATTGTCGAAAATTCGACCGGGTTCATTTACTGTATCGCCGTGGCTGGCATTACCGGCGTGCGGGAAAAAGTGGCGGAAGAATTGATCGAACAACTACGCTGGCTCAAAACGCAAACAAAAACGCCTTTGGCTGTTGGATTCGGAATCAGCAAGCCGGAACATGTCCAGCCGTTACGGGAAGTGGCCGATGGTATCATTGTCGGCTCCGCTTTGGTCAATTATTTGCAGCAGGTGGCGGATAAGGAGTTGACATTCGACGACGCACTGAAACAGATCGCGGATTTCACACAGCAGATGAGCAACGCCGCCCATTGAAATGCTTTTGCTTCATTTGGTTGTGTGGGTACTGACCGAGCTCAAAACTGAAAATTCAGGTTTGCCATGCAAGGTTACGTGAATAACTCGGCGATGGCGTTGCCGTTGTCGGTGAGAGGAACCGGGCGGTCGCCTGCGTACATTTCGTTGGTGTAGTCGATTCCCATTGCGGCGTAGATGGTGGCGAACCAGTCCGGGACGGAAACTTTCGGGCCGGAAACGTGCAGTTCGCTCAGTTCATCTGTATTGCCGATCGCCTGTCCGGTTTTTAATCCAGCTCCTGCCAAGACACCCGAGAATGCTTTGGCGTGATGTCCACGACCGCCGCCGGCATCAAAATGAGCAGGACGGCCAAATTCGGTCGCAATGACAACAAGTGTTTTATCGAGCAGTTTTTTCTGTTCGAGATCTTTCAGTAAAGTCGAAAATGCGCGATCAAGCCCCTGAATCAGCAGGTGCTGTTTGAGTTGTCCTTCGTTATGCGTATCCCAGCCAGTGCCGTTGACGAACGTCAGATTGAAAGAAACTTCGACAAATCGCGTGCCGCGTTCAATGAGCCGCCGGGCCAACAGACAGCGTTGCCCGAATTCTTCTCCGTACTGATTCCGTAAATCGGCCGGCTCCTGGTGCAAATTGAACACGCTCATAAATTCCGGGCCGGCCAACTCTCTGCCCTGTTCCGCAGCGGCCATGTAGGCGGCGATCTGGCTGTCGATTTTGTGATCGCGAGAATAGATCGACGCCAGCTTTTGCAGGATATCTTCCCGGCGTTTGAGCCGTTCTTTCGCAATTCTTGTCGGGCTGGATAATCCTTTTGGGCCGGATTCTGTGTCGGTCAGATAGACAAAACCGTACTGTGGCCCGAGAAAACCGGGTTGTCTGCCGGGGCTGGGATAGCCCATCAATGCATAGGAAGGGACCTTGGTGGAAAGTTTTTCCTTGCGATGCGTGATGAC
>JALWSL010000489.1 GCA_027080405.1 Planctomycetaceae bacterium | reverse complement strand
GTGTTGAACAGACCACAGTTGAATCGCCCGGTTTCGAATGTTCCTGTCGATTGCCATCTGCTTTCACCTGAATCCTTCTGGTTCAACCTGTTAACTTACCGCGATCTATTTCCCGGGCCGATCCAGGACTTTCAACGGAAAAACTTCCGAAGGAACGTGCTGCTGTTCCATGAGTCTTTCAAGACGGGCGACAATTTCCGGGTGCCGGGCGGAGACATCGTGTTTTTCACCGACATCTTCGGCGATGTTATACAACTCCGTCTTTATTTTCCCTTTACGCAAATTCTGACGAACTGCTTTCCAGTCGCCAACCCGAATCGATTGCTGACCCCCATAACCGGTAAATTCCCGATACAGAAACGGACGTTCGGGTTGTGATTTTCCCAGCAGAGTGGGGGCAATACTGATGCCGTCGATGTCATCGGGCACCGCATTTTTCGCACCGATCAAATCGAGAAAGGTCGGCATCCAGTCTTCAAATCCGCTGACGTAGTCACTTGATGCGCCTTCCGGAACATGACCGGGCCAACGGACAATTGTCGGCACACGCACTCCCCCTTCATACAAAGACCCCTTGAGTCCGCGCAGTTCCCCCACACTATTGAAGAAGACGTAATCCACTTCCTGTTTCAAATGCGTGGTTCCGTTATCGGAACTGAATACGACGATCGTATTATCGGCAAGGCCCAATTCATCCAACAGATTCAATACCTTCCCAACGTAGCGATCCAGCCGGGTAATCATCGCAGCATAAGCGGCCCGAGGAGTGAAATGAGGGGTGTAACCGAACCCCTTTGAACGTGTGAAAGGAGGATCGTCCCACCCCAGTTTGAGATACGGCTTCAGATCCTCATCCGGAACATGCAACGCAACGTGGGGTATGACAGTCGGATAGTACAGGAAGAACGGTTCGTTTTGGTGCTGACGAATAAAATTCAATGCCTGCGCATTGATACGATCCGGCGCGTAATCCTGTCCCTTGAACCGATCGTAACTTTTCGGATTCGCCGGGTCTGCCCCCCTGGCGAGACTGGCATGGCCAGGCACGGGCGGATGGTTATTCAATTCGACATGCTTCTCGTCACTCCACAAATAGGAAGGGTAGTAGCTGTGTGCGTGCGATTGGCAATTGTACCCAAAGAAACGATCGAAACCCTGTTTGAGTGGACGCCCCGAAGATTCCGGCCCTCCCAATCCCCACTTCCCGAAGGCTCCGGTCGCATAGCCCTGTTGTTTCAGCACTTCTGCCAACGTGATTTCACTATCGGGAATAGGCCATTGTCCTTCGGGAGGCGTTGCCTTGTTACTGCGGACAATCGCATGCCCCGGGTGTTTAGCCGTCATCAGCACACAACGCGAAGGGGCACAGACCGCGTTGCCGCAATAATGCTGTGTCAAACGAAGCCCCTGGGTGGCCAGATGGTCCAGATTCGGCGTCTTGATCAACTTCTGCCCAAAGCAGCCAAGTTCACGATACCCGAGATCGTCGGCCAGAATGAAAACGATATTCGGTTTTGTCGTTTTCGCAGTCTCGGCAAACGCCACGGTCTCGACCGTCACGAACATGCAGGCCAGACAGAACAAAAGATGTCTTACAGGAAAGTGCAGCATGGTTCTTCTCCCGGGTATTCACTCAAATATTTATCATTCCAAACAGAACTCACGCCAGAGCACACGCCAGGACACCGCCAGCTGAGAACCGATCAGGACAACCGAGATCACGACAACTGGATGAACCTCAATCAGTGGGCGTGGCCGTGGGCCAGTTCTTCAGGCGTCGCTTCCCGTACATCAACAATCTTGACATCGAAATTCAACTCGACTCCAGCAAGAGGATGATTCCCGTCGACAGTAATATCATCCCCTTCAATTTTCGTGACTAAAAGACTGTACCGTGAACCATCTGGCCCTTCCGCATCGAAAGTCATCCCGACTTCAATCTCATCAACTCCCTGGAAGACGTCTCTCGCGAACACCTGAATCATATCCGGATTGACCTCTCCGTACCCTTCGGACGGTTCCACCTTGACATGTAGCACATCCCCCTCGGATTTCCCAACCAGGGCATTTTCCAGACCGGGAATGATATTCCCTCTGCCATGCAGATAGGCAAGCGGTTCGGCTCCCTCGGAACTGTCCAGAACTTTCCCCTCCCCATCGGTCAATGTATAGTGGATGCTGACAACCCGGTTCTCACCAATTGGTAACGACATTACATCTCCATCTTCTTTGTACTTTTAACGGTTAAAGTTTACCAACGGTGCGAAAACTTTTGAAAACCCCATTTTGGTTACGGCGGTCAGGACAGACCAGCCGGGCTGGGTATTCATTTGGTAAACGACAACCTGTACTGTACCCATAAAAAACGGTCTCGTCCACTTCCCGGATTCATTTCGTATGGTTTACCACAATAACTTCGGTTGATATAGTGACGCAGCAGAGAGCGTCCAGAAACATCCAGAAAACTGTATTCGATCCCAAAGATTCTCATGGGGGGGAGTCCTCAACGTGTCCAAAAATGTCGATCAAACCGCTCGATCCCTGCAGGATGAAATTCTCTTTCAGATCGATCGCCTGATTACAGAAGCCGAGGAAAAAACCAGGCCGCTGGAAATAGATCCTGCCCGTGGAAAATTGTTTGAACTGTTTGTCACAGCTCATGGAGCCGGTTTCCTGAACGAAGATGCGGAAATTGATCTGACTGCCGATACACTCTGCAAAAAACTGGCCGCTTTGTGGGGGTTGGACCAGGCCGCTCAAGCGTCGGTTGCCCGACAGGAAAAAATCGATGAAAAGAACCTTTCCAAAATGAGACTGCTTTGGTCTGTGATGCGTATGTGGATGGAATGGACCTACGCCTGGGATCGCTGGGAAGAATTTCATGCCGGAACGTAGTCTCTGTTTACATCACAACCTGATGTTGAGATTGCCCCTTCGCCATCTTTTCCGTTGCCACACCCTGCCCTCAATGCACACTCTCTTTGCAGCATGAATCTGCCATCTTCCATCGAGGCGATCCGTCTCCCTTGCCATTCGCCTCCGCAACGTGAAAGGGATTAACCAAAGTAAGAGTAACCAATTGATATCACCGCACAAATTTATTACCACCACACAAATTTATCACCACACAGAAAGAAAAAGAAATGACATCTTCCATCAGTAACCAACCTGCATCAAACGTGAAACGAAACCTGCTGTTTATATTCCTGACACTCTTCGGCCCCACGCTACCAACCCTGGCTGATGATGCCCCTCCAACCGTTGAACAGACTTCGGCCGTTGCCGGTGATGCTGAACGGACAAATGATGTTAACCAGGCAAACGATGTTGAACAGGCAGAAGAAAAACCCGAGGCAACAACGGAATCCTGTCTGATCGAGCAGACAAACGCATACCGGGCCAGGTACAACCTGAAACCGTTGACGGAAAATAAAAAACTGAGTGAGGCCTGTCGAAAATTTGCGGAGGTCATGGCTCGAACAGGACAGTTGAGTCACTACGCGGATGGACGTTCGCCCAGTTCTCGCGTTTCTGCTGCCGG
Source organism: Planctomycetaceae bacterium (assembly GCA_027080405.1). Taxonomy (GTDB): domain Bacteria; phylum Planctomycetota; class Planctomycetia; order Planctomycetales; family Planctomycetaceae; genus Rubinisphaera. The sequence continues at coordinate 972 of JALWSL010000489.1, read as the reverse complement.
TTACACATGGAACAGTGTGGCAGAAAATATCGCCTACCGCTGGGATCGAAAAAATATGACCAACGAACAATACGCACAGGCGACACTCAACCAATGGATCAACTCCAGTGGTCACCGCCGGAATCTGCTCGGTTCCCAATACACGCAATGCGGCGCTGCTTTCGCCACCAATCCACAAACAGGAAAAACATTCGCCGTCATGGTTTACGCCCGTCCGGGGAATTAACTATTCCCGCCCTGTGCAGCATCCGGGTAACCTGCTGGCGAATCATTCAGCTGAGGCTTCAGTGTCTCGAACTGGTTCAACTTCTGTTCCAGTTCGAGATATTCTTCGCTTTGCGGTGTTTCGGCTGCATTTTGAAGTTCCTCAAGTAATGTGCCCCAAAGGTGCTGTTGCAGTTGATTGAGCATCCAGTTTTTCCGAGATTCGACAAACGAGCGGTGCAGTTGATGGAACCAGGCTTCCAGATACCCGACGCCAGTTGAGGCTCCGGAACTGATCACGGTTTCTCCTACGGCTGCGGTGACGGTTCCTGCGGTCACGTCCCCTGCGACATGCAGCGCGGCTTGCATGGCCGTATCTGTCATCACCGGCACAACCGCATGGCCGACCGGTCCAACACCGGTTGCAAACAGGGCAACAGTCAAAACAGGGCGAGCCGCGGCAGCAACACTGTCCAACCGCTTCAACAGGCGGAACCAATCGTCTCGCTCATCACGGAAAATCGTCATCTGCTTCTGAATCAGTTGCTCCAATTCCTGATCGAAATCGATATCCCCATGTGCCTGTCGTATTTTTTCGATTGTTTCTTCACGTGAATTTCCAGACAACAACAGATTCAAACGAGGGGCCAGTACCGGATTGCCATGCTGGCTGAGCGAATCGAGCCGGTCGTAAATATCGAAAAGCTGCCGCTGAATGATTTTCCATTCCTGATCACGGTATTCATCGACCCAACTGGCTGAATCCTC
>JALWSL010000488.1:3508-4523 GCA_027080405.1 Planctomycetaceae bacterium | reverse complement strand
ATACCGGGGCAGAGCTGCAATATGCGTTCCAGTTTGATATCGCACAAGGAACATTTTCGGAAGTTGAATTGCAGCTTCCCGAGAATGTCAAACTGAAATCACTTGCCGGAAACGATCTGGCTGGTTGGCAGATGCAGAAGAACGGACGGTTGCGCATCCTTCTCAAACGCGCGGTTGATGATCGCACGCTGCTGACGCTGTCGCTCTTTTCTCCGCTGAAAATTGGAACCGCAAAACAGGAGTTCCGTTTGCCCGATGTCATCCCGCGTGGGGTCACCCGGGAAATCGGTTCGTGGGCGGTTCAATGGGGGGACGCGATTTCTGCACGATTCACAACAGCAACCGGCGTTCGACAAATCAGGAATAATCAGTTCAAGCGATTGTTGAAAACGGTTTTGGCCGCGAACCCGCAGCAGGTTTTTCGGTTCTCATCCCGTCCGATGGAGTTGCGTCTGGAACTCACACGCAAACGGGCGATGCTTGCCGTTCAACAATTGACACTGGCGGATATTCAACAGCACAAAACACACATGGCGACGTTTGCAAAGATCAATATCGACGCAGAACCGCGACTGTCGGTTGATTTCGACCTGCCGAACTCCCTGCAGATTATCGATTTGACCGCAACCGATTTAAGCGACTGGTTCATCACACCGGGAAAAGGCAATCGTTCGACGTTGACCGTTCTTTTTGGTTCGCCTCGATTGGGCGAAGTTGAAATTGTTGCCCGTGGGTATGTGCAACAGGAAGTCGGTCTGCAGGGGCAGGTTTCGTTAACGGGGCTGCAATTGAAGGGGGCGGATCGCACAACCAGCTTTCTGGGGATTGGAGCCGCAGAAATTCTGGCCGTTTCGCTCGAAGCGATGGATGGATGGCAAATGGTCGATCCGAAGGCGCTGCCAATGCAACTTCGCAAAATGGCGAACTTTCCAATTCGCCTCGGGATGAATAACCGGAACAACAATCCGCGACCGGTCACCGTTTCTCTTTCCCGACAGGCAGCTTCGATGAAAGC
>JALWSL010000488.1:2376-3498 GCA_027080405.1 Planctomycetaceae bacterium | reverse complement strand
ATCGCGGTCAGTGATGCTTCGGTCGACTACGGTCTTTCGATGCAGTGGATCATTTCCAAGGCGGCGACGGATCGGTTTTCGTTTATCGGGCCGAAATGGATGGAAAAGCGGATCGAATTTCAGTCTCCCGGCATCCGATTGGTGACAACACACCAGGTCGATGAACACCGCGTGCAGTGGATTATCGAAACCCGTCAGCCGCAGAATTCACAATTCTTTTTGACGGCTGCCATTACCGTTCCCTATCCTGAAGATCGAACCGTTTCGACACCGAAACTGACGTTTGTTTCGCCGCAAACCGATACAGAAGAGCAGGCAATGCCACTTGAAATACAGGGGCATTACGCGATTCTTGTCAACCTGGGGAAAGAGCCGCTGGACCCGATTTCCGATCACGCCCGGCTGTTGGTGCGGGAAAAAGAATTGCCGATTAAAATCCCGGGACCCCTGCTGCAACAGGCGATGGAAATTATTCGTGTCACCGATAAAGTCGTGCCAAGTTGGGAATTGAAAAAGCGGGGAGAACAGCAATCGCCCCCCGCGACAGTTCCGCTGGCTCAATTGAAAACAGTGATCGATGAAAGTGGCAGTTGGCGAACACTGGCCAGATATCGGGTAAAAAATCGTCAGCGTCAATTTTTGCCGGTTCTGCTTCCAAAAGATGCGGAACTGCTTTCGGTCATCGTGGCGGATCGTCCCTCCAAAGCGCTGCTCCGAAAAATCGGGAAGCGGGAAATCCATTTAATTCCGTTGCCCCCCGCTTCCGATGTCGATCTGGCAATTGAAGTTCGCATCGTTCTGCAAGGAAAAATGAATACACCTCTTTTAGCTCAATGGGGATTGAAAAAAGTTTCATTGCCGAGTCCCTCTGTTCTGTCGCCCGAAGATTCTCGCCAGTTCGGCATCCCGGTGATGTTCACAACATGGGAGTTGAGCACTCCCGACGATATCGCGATTCATCCCAGCGATGAAAGCAACATGAATCTTTCAAACCGGCGGGAAGTGGCCCAGGCTTCACTCAAAAGCAGACTTCAGGAACTGAGTGAGCTTTCCCGCATCTTGAGCAGCAACAAGAACTCTTATGGCAGACGTTCCAAAGCGGCTGACAACCTGCGAAAATTG
>JALWSL010000488.1:816-2366 GCA_027080405.1 Planctomycetaceae bacterium | reverse complement strand
CGAAAATTGCAGAGCAAACTGAGAGAAATTCCGGTCGATTCCTATACCGGTTCGAATCGCGATGAGACCATTTCGCTGCAAATTCGGCAACAGCAACAGGTAATCGATGAAGCGACCGAGAGCATCAACAGGTTCGAAAAAGAAGCTCCGCAGTCTCCTCATGATGCCCCTTCGCAATCGCGAGGCAGAGGTTTTATCGAATTAAACAACGACGCCATTCTTCAGGGCAATACTGCACAGGGAATTCAGTTTGGTGAGCAACAGGAAGGTACACGCGGTAATCAGGTTACCCCGCAGCAACAAAAGCCGGCATCGCGGATCAATGCACCGCAAATAAAAGGAGGGCGAATAGAAAATCAACCGGCTGGATCTTCCAAACTACGACGCAAAGGAAAAGCGGTCCCACAAAGACGGTCGCTGGATCGAAAATCACTACTGGAAGAAAACCGCAGACAGAATTCATTTTTTTATAACGATTCGTCCAATCAGGAGCCGAACAACAAAGCGAACTTCGGGCTACAGTCTCGTAATGGCGATCTTGACGATTTCTCTGGTAATGGGAATGTGGTGCCAGGATTCAAACTGGATAAAGATCGCGACGGCACAAACAATCAACAGGCTTTCCCGAATGAGGCAGCAAACACGGGCGCTGCTGAGCTGCCTTCACTGATAACAGCAAACGAGCCGATTTCCGATGGAAAATGGACAACAACAGGGGGGCTTTCGCTGCCGATTGAGTTGCCGAGTTATGAACAATCGATCGTCTTTTCCAAAGTGGAAGGGAAACCGGAACTCGTGATTGAGGTTTATTCTCGTGATTTGATCAACAAACTTCTGGGTATCGCCTGGGCGGTTGTCAGCGCGATCGTTCTGTTGTGGCTGCTAGGTTCGATGAAAAAATTCGCTTCGGGCGAAAATCTGCCCAAACTTTATCTGCTACTGATTCTGTCCGGTCTGGCCAGCTTTGCACTATTACCAAACCCGCTCTCCTGGTTCGGTTTGCTTGTCGCTGTTTTCGCGGGCACTTTGTACGCCTTGGCATCGACCCGGAAATATGTCCAACGACGTCCTGAAACTCCGGTTCACTCCTGAACCGTCTAGGAGACGTCAATTCGTTCCTGTTCTGAAATGTTTCTTCCGACAGGCTTGCCCCCGGGAACAAATCGAGAACAGGATTGAACATTCCTTCAACCCATTTCCTGCAGTTCCGTTGGAAAATAGTCGCGTCGATTTGTCGAGATACGTGGAATTGTTCTGGAAACAATTGTTTCCTCACGGTATGTACGGTTAGAATGCGTAAAAAGTGTATCGGGCAGCAAGGAAGATAAGACGTGAGTGATCATTCTGAAAATTCGAGTCATGGTTCCTCTGAATCTGCAATTCCTTCGAGTGGATCGGGGAAGGAGACGCCGGCCAACGAACAGTCGACCGATCATCATGCAAAAACGGATGAATCGGCAGGTGATTTCCAGGAAGATCTTTCTGGAAAGGTTCTTGGTGAGTTTCGACTTTTGAGACGCCTGGGCAAGGGAGGGATGGCGAATGTCTAT
>JALWSL010000488.1:0-806 GCA_027080405.1 Planctomycetaceae bacterium | reverse complement strand
TGTCGCCATTAAAGTAATGAAGAAGGAACTTGTCGCCGATTCGGTTTACCTTGAACGATTCAAAACGGAAGCAATGGCGGCTGCACATCTGAATCATGTCAACATCGTACAGGTTTACACGATTGGCAGTGCAGACGGATACCACTACATCGCTCAGGAGTATGTCCAGGGAACCAACCTGAAGGATTTCATCAACAGGCAGGGCCCGCCACAGATTTCTGTCGCTTTGCATATCATGCGTCAAATTGCATCGGCGCTTCAGAAAGCGGGGTCGGTCGGCATTGTGCATCGGGATATCAAGCCGGAGAATATTTTGATCACCCGCAAAGGAGTGGTGAAAATTGCGGACTTCGGCCTGGCGCGACTGACCCTGGGGGGCGACCAGATGCATCTGACCCAGGAAGGGGTGACGATGGGAACCCCGTTATATATGAGCCCCGAACAGGTTCAGGGCAAGAAAGTCGACCAGCGCAGCGATATCTATTCCTTTGGGGTGACTTGTTATCATCTTTTTGCAGGACGCCCGCCGTTTCGCGGTGAAACCGCTATTGCCATCGCGATGAAACATGTCAACTCGGAACCGACTCCACTGACCAAAAGAAGAAGCGATCTTCCGCCGATCATCGCCAAGCTGGTTCACAGAATGATGGCGAAAGATCCAGAGAAGCGTTATCCCGATGCGGGGGCGCTACTTACCGAAATCAAGCGGATCATGAAGGCGCTCCATGCCGGTCAGGAGGAGATCAGCCTGTCTGCATTCGATACCCAAAACGCTGAAACCAAAACGACTCGGCAGAGATTATCAC
>JALWSL010000487.1 GCA_027080405.1 Planctomycetaceae bacterium | reverse complement strand
GATCTGGCCCGCTTCATCGTGCATGAGAAATTCGCATCCCTCGATCTCACTCAGCAAGGGGACGGTGACAACATGAGTGAAAAGGAACGAAAAGAGAAGCGGAAACGGGTAACAGCCGGATGGAATCGCTTACGGGAAGTTGTTCAACTGGGAATTCCCATCACCGAATACCCTCTACCAGAAAGTTCGTCTGACTGAAAAACGGTATTATTGTATTACGGTATTATCCCGCTCGACGATAGATCAGGTTCGATTCCGCATCCTCTGCTTCCTGTCCGGTCTGCCCCGGCAAACTGGCCCGTTCTTCAAGCCAGGCAAAGACTCTTTCCATGTGCATATTGCGGGAACCTTTAATCAACAAACCGCATTCATGCTCAATCCATAACCCAAGAATTTCTTTCAGTAGAACAAGATCATCAAAAACACCAATTCGGGAACCATTCATACCAGCCCGTATCGCACCATGAGCAACATCGTGGGCGAACTCTCCGTAAACGAGCAGGAAATCGAGATTCGATTTTGCAGCTTGCATCCCCAGTTTTCGATGATAATAGGACGAGCGTTCCCCTAAACCAAGCATATCCCCCAAAACAGCAATGCGGTTGCTTACGCCGTCCAATTCTGCAATCGCGTCCAGGCCGGCAGCCATTGAGAGCGGACTTGCGTTGTAGCAGTCATCAAGCACTCGCCAATTCCCCAGTTGTCGCAGTTGACAACGACCGGCCAGAGGTTTGAATTGGTAGAAGGCTTCCTGAATCTGGTTGCCCGTCATCCCCAGTTCCCGTGCAATCCCCAGCGCCACCAGCGCGGAGTTCAAAAAATGTCTGCCGGGAACATTGAGCTGGTAGAGTTCTCCCGCAACGGAAAATTGCAACACGCCCTGCCGGAATGTGACCTCTTCGGCCAGGACATCACACCCGTCGCTCTGTCCGGTCGTTATCGTCCGGGCAGACAAACGTCGTTTGATTTCAGGGATGCAGGCCATCTCGACAGGAAGAAACATCAACCCGTTTGCACCGATGGCATCAATCAGCTCCGCTTTCGATTGGATCACCGTTTCTACCGAGCCAAATCCATCCAGATGGGCCGGGCCAATATTCGTCAACACGCCGATTTCCGGTTCAGTCCATCCAGCAAGACTGGATATTTCCCCCGGAGAGGACGCGCCGAATTCGATCACGCCGAACTCATCTTCTTCGCTCAAATGCAACAGGGATAATGGCACTCCGATCTGATTATTGTAATTGCCCGGACTTTGAATACCCCGGTACTGTTTGCTTAAAACGGTGTGGATCATGTGCCTGGTTGTTGTTTTTCCGACACTACCGGTAACACCTATTTTCAGGGAATCGGACTGCGAGGCATTCCACTGTGCCAGTTGTTGCAATGCCCGAAGTGGATCACCTACGACCGCACTCGCCGCTTGATCTCCGACCTTTTGACAGAATTTATGCCTTCCGGAAACAACCGTCCCAATCGCACCGCGGGCAACAGCCTCATCCAGAAAATCATGCCCATCGAATTGCGTTCCCTTCAATGCGACAAACAGATCTCCCCGACGAAGCGAGCGTGTATCGGTTGAGATTGAACTGATCGTTGAGGAGTCACATCGGGCCTGAGTGTTCAGTTCCGCATCGGTTAATCGAGCCAATTGGGTGAAAGTCAGTGGAAACATCAGGCAGGTACTTTGACGCATGGAGTATCTGGAAGAGAAAAGCGATTGGCAAGAGCCTTCTTCACTTCGATCCGATCATCAAAGGGATGAATTACCCCGTTGATTTCCTGTCCCTTTTCGTGCCCTTTCCCAAGAATGAGAACGCAGTCCCCCGGTTGGGCGTGGTCAACGGCCCATTGGATCGCCAATGTTCGATCTTCCTCGATCAACTCCGGAGTTCGATTATTCTCGAAACCTCGGCAGATATCATCAATTATCTGGTGAGTCGGTTCCTCGCGGGAATTGTCAGCCGTCAGGACAATGACATCCGCAGGTTGGGCGGCTCTTGCCATCAGAGGACGTTTCTCCGGATCTCTGTTCCCTCCTGCTCCGAACAGGCAGATTAAACGGCCGGCCGTGACAGATTTCATCGTTCGAACCACGTTTTCGATGGCATCTGGAGTGTGCGCGTAATCGACAAAACAATCAAAACTTTGCCCTGCAGAAATTTGCTGCATTCGTCCTGGGGGTAAACTTCCCTGTTCAATACCGGTCTGAATTTCATCAACCGTCGTGCCGAGCTTCAATGCGGTAACAGTCGCCAGCGCCGCATTCATCATGTTATGTCGGCAGGGCAGAGGGAGCGTGAATTCCATCCGGTTCGAATCGGAACAGAGCGCAAACCGCCCCCGGGAAGCGGTCTGCTCCAGGGGGGAAATGCGAAACTGGTTCCGTTCAGAAAAGCCGACCGTGACCGGTTCAAGCCGACCGCAACGCATTTTCAGTGCTTCCTGAATGCGCAGGTCATCACCGTTGATGACGAAATCGGCATCGGCTCTGCAATAATCCTGGATGGCACTTTTGGCGAGCATATAGGAATTCAAATCGCCATGATAATCGAGGTGATCGTGCGATATGTTCGAGATGATTGCCGAACGCAGAGACAGGCCCGCGATTCTCCTTTGATCCAACGCATGACTGGAAATTTCCATCACTGCGTGAGTGGCACGATGGCGAACCATCTGCCCAAGCCAGCCGGCGATTCCGTGCGGATCGGGCGTGGTCATTGTTGCTTCGACAGGGCGGTTGACAGAATCATCATATTCGATCGTGCCAAGCAATCCCGTTCTCTTTGAAGCCGCCCTCAAAATGGAACGCAACATCCATGAAATCGTTGTCTTGCCGTTGGTCCCGGTAACCCCCAACACGTCGAGCGAATTTGCAGGCTGTCCGGCCAGATATTGGCAAATCCAGCCATAACAACGCCGAATGTCTGAGACGACGCACTGAGGAACATTGATATCCACCAGAGGAACAGACGTTAAAACTCCGCAAGCTCCTCGACTTACTGCTTCGTGAATATAGTGACGGCCATCATGTTTGCTGCCTGCCATTGCAACAAAGAGAGTTCCCGGTTCACACTGACGGGAATCACAGGAAATACGTTGGAACAGCAGATCACCACAACCGACAAAGCTGGCTGAGGGGAGCAGTCTTCGAATGCTGTGCGAATTCATCGCAGAAAGAGACTTCGGTAAACTCATTTCTCAATGGTCATCCATGACTTGGACAGAGAAGTATTTCCGCTCCCATTCTCTCATGTTTGGCAGAATCACACAAGATCAGGGCGATTTCGGTTCAATTCTGCAACTTTTGCATCAGATGACCTGTTTTCGCTCCTTTTCAGGCCTGACATACCGACTTACAAGATCAATGACCGGCGATCAAGACCAACGACACAACGATTATTTACGAAACAGAACGACATCGTTCCCTGCGATAATCAATTCCGCGTTCCAATAATCCGCGAGCCACTGAAACGTTTGTATCGAGAAGAAACAGACATGTGTCGGATCGTTTTTGTAATGCCAGGTGGCAAATTCGGTCAGGGAAGTGACCCGTTTGGTCATCAACCCCAGCCATCCAGCCGGTTTCAAACAGGCCCAGAGACGGTGCAGTTCTTCCATTGGATGATGCAAATGTTCGAGCACTTCGGTTGCCGTGACGAAATCATATTGCCGCCCCAGCGGGGCAGTATCGGGAGCATAAAAGGGATCATAAATATCCATCGCATGCCCGGCCTCTTCAAACATGACCGATAAAGTTGGCCCCGGCCCGGAACCAAAATCGAGACCATTATTCCCGGGTGACAATCGCGATTTCATTGGCTCAAACAGCCGACTCAGGCATTGCCGATACCGCGCATCAGCGGGCGAATTCTCATGTTGATCATAAACCGCTTTTTCCTCCCGCGACGATAGAAACTGCTCAGGCAAGACAAAAACGAGTCCACAAACTGCACACCGAAAATAATCCCGACGATCGGCATAAAAAAACTCCCCCTGTAATTCCCCGCACAACGGGCAGGTTTTACCAACAGAGGGAGAGTTTCTTGAGAGCGAATCGTGATTCATGACGAGATATTTTTCATCACGTTATCAATTGTGCCACGCAGTACATTGGCAGAATTCTGGAGGCCCATTTTTTCTTTTGGCCACAGATCGATTTCCACATGATCCAGCACCCCTGCCCGTCCAACAACCGTGGGGACGGAAATACTGACGTTTCGCAATCCGTACGCTCCGTTTTGCAGCGAAGAAACCGGAAGAACCCGTCGCTGGTCGAGTGCGATACTGTGAACAACTTCTGCGATCGAAACGCCGACCGCGAAACCGGCTCCCCCTTTTTTGCTGATCACTTCGGCTCCACTGCCGCGAGTTTTCTTTTCGACTTCCGCGATCACCGACGCATTCACACCTGGCCATTTATCGAGTGGCAGCCCTGCAATTTGTGCAGCCGACCAGACGGGCACCATGCTGTCGCCATGCTCTCCCAGAATGAGAGTCTGCACCTGTGTTGCAGGAACATTCAAAC